>CALEZX010000053.1 GCA_937928185.1 uncultured Caryophanales bacterium | reverse complement strand
ACGATTTTGAAGTGTATCATAAGGTTATAGTAAACCACGATTTTGAAGTGTATCACGAGGCAATAGTAAACCAAAATCTAGAAGTGTATCAAGAGGGAGTAGTAAACCAAAATCTCGAAGTGTATCAAAGCAAACAATTAAACCATAAAAAAGCAGTGTATCATTTCAACATAGTAAACCAAATTGATTGAGTGCATCATACCAACAGAAACAAGTAATCCATGTAATATAAGTTTTCTTTAAACTTAAAATAAAGGTTTGTTCTATGCGAATGTGGATGGTTGCCCCGATAATTATGTGTGATCGTCATTTGTACGGTGAACATGTAGAATTACACATGTTTCTTGGAACTTTTCGTAAACATAAAAACGTTAAAGGTTACATTGATAATAATTTATTAGAATTCAAATCAATTGTAAAAAGACATAATGTTCTTGTTTACGAAATGAAAAGACGAATGATTCAAAATGGCAAAAAATCTAATCATTCAAGTTTTTTGAACGAAATTATGGTAAACGAATTTGCACATTCTTATAACGATATAACAGATATTGAAGTTAATCGTTTAAAAAGTTCATTAGATTTATTTCGAAGATGTCCGATATGTCGTAAAAGAAAAGAAAAAGCAAATCTCTTAAATATTGATATTTTAGATGCTTTTTTAAAATACGATAAAGATTTTTAGATAAAAGTACTTGATCAAAAGATCTAATACATCCTGAACAAAAAAGTTAATCATTTCACATTAGAAAACCACTAAAAAGAAGTTAATCATTGTTAACTACCATTTACTTAAAGTAAGTGGCTTGTAATTCTCGCTAAAGCGAGTGTTACAAGTCCATTGTTTAATGGGGTTGAACAGACGATTGACTTGTGATTCACCGATGAGTGCCACTCCCAGCTCATTGCTCTGGAGGTAAACGGTATTACAAATACCAATCCTCATTGCTGATTAGTAGGTAACGAAAATCAGTACTATCACAAGCCAAGTCGGGGGAGACGAAAAAGTTCTCTACATCATAGGAGAAATTTGTCGTTAACTAGAGGAAGATTATAATCGAAAGTTATAGTTATAATCTTCCTCCACCTACTAAAGTAGGTGGCATCCAGATTACGGAAATCATTAAGAATAAGAAAACCTCAATTATATAGTTAATCAGACAATAATAGAAAACCATTAAATATAAGTTAATCAGAAAGTATCAACAAGACAAAAAATCAAGTTAATCCCCCGAAAGGGGGATTTTTTATTTTCCTTTCTTTTATATAGAAATTAATAAGTAATGTAAAAGCGACATTTTGTCGCATTTTCTTATTGAAATCCAACAAAAGAAAGGAAAGATCATGAAAAGAGAATCAATTCGACCAATGGTTCGTGGACTTTATCAAACACAGAAATTGAGGATTCAAACAGGCAACAGAATTGTTGCTTGTTTCAAGAGTAAACTCGGACAAGAACCCGGAGTAGCTGAAAAAGATTCAATAAGCAAAGAAGGAATGGAACTCCTTGACAGGCTGAGAGCTGAATATAAACTCTTGGCAGATGGAACAAAAAAGTTGTACAAGTTAAAGAATTTTGACGGTTGTGAATTAATTTCGGAATTAGCAGAAGTATCCATGATTGGATACTATGATAAAATGTGTATGGCTGAAGACGAATCAACAAATATGTTAAAGAAAATCATAAAGTCAGAAGATTTGTGGAAAAACTGGTTAGAAAACGTAAAAGGTATAGGACCGATGATGGCTGGTGTTTTGTTTTCAGAAATCGATATTTACAAAGCGACATATTCGTCGTCTCTGTGGAAATTGGCGGGTGTTGACGTAGCACAAGATGGTGCCGGAAGATCCAGAAGAGAAGAACATCTTATTGATGTTGCTTACATTAATAAGAAAGGAGAAGATGCAATCAGAAAAAGTATTACGTTCAATCCTTTTTTGAAAACAAAACTGTTGGGTGTATTAGCTCCCAGCTTTCTAAAATGTAAAGGAAAGTACAGTGAAATTTATTATGAATATAAAAATCGACTGATAAATCACCCAAACCATAAATCGAAAGAGAAAATTCATATTCATAATATGTCAATGAGGTATATGATTAAGAGATTTCTCGTTGATCTTTATGTGAATTGGAGGACAATCGAAGGACTACCAGTAGCACCCGAATATTCTGAAGCGAAACTTGGGTTGATACACAAGTCAGCTGAAGGTAAATAAATTATTCTCAAACCAAGGCGGAGACGCACAGGAAGGAGAGAAACATGAGTCAACTACCATTTACTTAAAGTAAGTGGCATGTAATTCTCGCTAAAGCGAGTGTTACAAGTCCATTATTTAATGGGGTTGAACAGACGATTGACTTGTGATTCACCGATGAGTGCCACTCCCAGCTCATTGCTCTGGAGGTAAACGGTATTACAAATACCAATCCTCATTGCTGATTAGTAGGTAACGAAAATCAGTACTATCACAAGCCAAGTCGGGGGAGACGAAAAAGTTCTCCACATCATAGGAGAAATTTATCGTTAACTAGAGGAAGATTATAATCGAAAGTTATAGTTATAATCTTCCTCCACCTACTAAAGTAGGTGGTATCCAGATTACGGAGATTTAATGAATGAAATTGTGAGTAAAATAGTCGATTTTTCAAACGGGTCTGTTGAAGGGCCCGTTGCACATCACTCTGGTTTCGCCGAAATCGGAGATTATCGAGCGATAAAAATGCTCGATAATCTTGTGGATGCAGGTATTGTTGATGGATATCAAAGAATTACAATGGAAGATGGAAAAGAAGGATACATCTTCCATTGGTATTCAACAATACCAATGAAAAAGTTCCGTATTGATGAAGTTCAACTAAATTTCATAAATACGGGAGATGGTAGCAATCGGTGTTACGAGTGTAACACCGAGTTCGCTCCGGATCATCCGGAACGACTTTTAAACGATGGGGACATAGTTCCCTGTCATTGCCCGCAGTGCGGGAAAAGGTCAGCAACTCCAGAAGCATATGTCGACCGGAGAAAAATACGGAGAAAAATCGAAGATTTTCTCCGAAAAAATCAAGATAGTGTGCTATCTGTTGCGCACTTTCTTGGAATTATTTAAACAGAAACTTTAAACCAAAGTCCCCGAAAGGGGACTTTATATTCTTTGTTTTTATATAGAAATTAATTAATTATAAGATTATTTTTTTAATTAAAATAAGAGGAGGTTTAATGTTAGATCAAAATACAGCTTGGGTAAAAAAATATCAACCAATGTCTATTGAAGATTATGTATTTAATAATGATCAACAAAAACAAATTATCAATAATTGGATTAATAATGAAAAAATAGATGGTAATCTGATTCTTTATGGTCCACCAGGTACTGGAAAAACTACATTGATTGAGATTTTAATTAGAAAAATAATCAAAACACAAGCAGATCTTTATAGAATTAAATCAAGATCAGTTGAAGAAATTGATAAACTTCAAAGTTGGGTTAGTAAATCTCCTACAAGAAGTAAACATAATATTGTGTATATTGAAGAAATTGATAAATTATCTAAACAGGCCATGGTAACACTTAAAGATGGTTTATTAGAAAAATATGTAAATACATGTATATTTTTATGCGCGACAAATCATCCAAAAAGAATTGATAGTGCGTTATTTAGTCGATTTACATATAAATTCAATTTAGATAGTTTTGATGTTGATGAACTATACAATCGAATTATTAGTGTATTAAAAAATGAAGGTGCGGTTTATAAAGAAGAAGATGTAGCTGAGTTTGTAAAAAAGAACTATCAAAAAGGTTTGCGAGATATTTTAAATGTCTTGCAAATTAGTTTTATTACAAATAAAGGCAATATTGTCTTTGAAGATCTTGCCGGCAATACAGAAATTGAAGAAAATGTATTAACATTATTTTTAAATATGATTAAATGTGTATTGAAATTAAATGATTCAAAACAAAAGAAACAATGTCTCTTTTATCCAACTAATAGTATCATTGCACAAGATTACACAAACTTTGTAACAATATTAAATAACAATTGGGATATTAATTATGATCAAATATATGAAGATTTAGTAAATAGAATTGATTTATATCCTGCAAAAAATGTAGTAATGGATTTTCATGAACATCTTGAAAGTAAAAAATATCCACATTTACATTTTATTTCTACATTATATAATGTAATGAAAGTTTGTTGTGAAGCTCAACTTTAATCTATTAAAGGATTAATAATGTCATATATTCCTATTAGATTATTTGTAACAAGTATAGTATTAACATTTATAACTATGCTTTTAGAAGAGTATTATAGTACTCACGGAAATCAAAAACAAAATCAAATAATCAATATTATTGGTATTATATTGATTATAATTTCAATAATGTCTTTATTATTAATCATTTGGACTCTATAAATATGCAAATAATATATATCTTTGAGTGTAAAAAATGTGTCAACTACCACTTAATTAAAGTAAGTGGCATGTAATTCTCGCTAAAGCGAGTGTTACATGTCCATTATTTAATGGGGTTGAACAGACGATTGACTTGTGATTCACCGATGAGTGCCACTCCCAGCTCATTGCTCTGGAGGTAAACGGTATTACAAATACCAATCCTCATTGCTGATTAGTAGGTAACGAAAATCAGTACTATCACAAGCCAAGTCGGGGGAGACGAAAAAGTTCTCTACATCATAGGAGAAAACATCTTCAATACAAAGAAGTGTGTTGCGAAAAACAGAAGAAAAAGAACATCCCAAAGTATTATTAGTCTCGAAGATCTTCGAAAAGAAGATTGGACGACCAAACTTAAAGCATCACCTGGTGTAAGACGTTCAAGAATATCGAATACAAAAGTACTTTTTCGTCCAGGTGATAAAGTATTGTATAACAAGAAAATCAGTACTTGTTATGCTTGGGCTCGAACACAAGGCGAAGTCGGAATTATTGAAGCTAACGGTTATGTTAAAAAACGATTTTGTCAACGTTTGTTAAATAATTCCGGAATTATTTGTTTAAACTAGAAGAAGATTATAATCGAAAGTTATAGTTATAATCTTCCTCCACCTACTAAAGTAGGTGGTATCCAGATTACGGAGATTTAATGAAAAAAATAAAAATAAAATAGAACTGCCTGATTATGCTATAGATTTCATATACGAAATATTCAAAAGAATTAAGAGGTAGAGCTGATGAATAATTTTATAAGAATTGAAACTACTGATGACGATATTAAAAAAACTCGAAAAATATTAAGTCAAATTAATAAGACACGTGATTATTTAAATTATATCGAAAATCATATTTGGAATGTTCAGAAAGCTTGGAATCTTTTGAAACAAAAATGCAAAGATATGCGTTTTATTCATGACGACTGGTATTTTAATAGTATAAATAACTTAATTGAAAATCACGATCTTTCTAAATTATCTGAATTTGAGTTTATTCAATATCGTAAACGATTCTTTCCAACAGAAAAAGAAAAAGAAATCGGCATTGATGTAAAAATATTTGAAAAAGCTTGGGAACATCATAAAGAAAATAATCCACATCATTGGGAAAATTGGACTAAGCAGAAATTCAAGAATCCTTACGAATGGGAAATTCATTGTGTTTGTATGGTTTGTGATTGGATTGGAATGAGTTTTGAATTTGGTGATTCAGCACAAGAATATTATGAAAAAAATAAAAATAAAATAGAACTGCCTGATTATGCTATAGATTTCATATACGAAATATTCAAAAGAATTAAGAGGTAGAGCTGATGAATAATTTTATAAGAATTGAAACTACTGATGACGATATTGTATTTATTAATATATCCCATATTGTTAGTGTATATAAAAGAAATAATAAAGCATCTATTATTACAATTACTCACGAATATAGAACTGATATAGATTTTGATAATTTCATAAATATTTTAACAACGCAGTTAAATCACATAGCGCATAGAAAGGAAATTATTAACTTCTAATTTAGTCAGTAGAAAGTCACAGTATCTTCTAAGTTAACAAAAAAGAGGAGGCACAAACATGAGTATGTCAGTCACAATTGCACTTCAATGGGACGAATGTAAAGCAATGGCTAGACAGTTGAATTTTGGTCTTAAAATTGGATTCAAAATGAGATCGATTGAATTATATGACATTAATAAAGATAACAGTATGATTGGAGATTTTCATAAAATAAGCGATCTACATGCATTTCTACGTGGATATATTTATTCAGTAAAAGTTATAGAAGAAGACGATTGAAAAACGAAATCATAAAAATAAGAAAATCTTTTAAACAAGATTCAGTCGCTTGGACTGAAGGTGTAACAGATTTCATATAATTTTTAAAATTTTACAGCGTGCTAAGAACCTAAGTACATTACGTGGGCTCGCGAGGCAACGGGCATATGTACGGATAGCCGATAGCATCAAAGCTGGGCGCTGTAAAAACTATCTGGAGATTTGGTGTATAAGATAATCCTCTTTCTTAGACGTATTTTGTGTACAATTGGTTATCACAGATATATAGTTGCACAAGAATTAACTAATCGATCACGGCGAATTGCATGTCCTTACTGTCATAAATCGTGGGGCATGAATGACGATGTACGTGCTGTAATACCGTGGGATTACGAACTTGCAGATTTATATAATAATATGTTAGGTATAGAACTAAAATATTTACCGTGGGAACAATCTCAACCACCAATAAAAACAGTAAAGAGGCAATTTAATGACTGATGATCTTGAAAGAATTATTGAAAAAAGTCAAAACGAAATCGATGACTTGTTGTATGAGAATCGTTTCATGAAACAAATTATAATTGATGTTATTGACGGTCAAACAGTTGGAGATCTCCATAAATTTACAGGTTTATCAATTCCTCGATGTGAACAAATTGTTAAGTGGTTTGAGGAGCTTCAATGAAATCTAATAATTCTCGTGAAGAACGATTAGAGCGTGATGCTCAAGAACTAGAAATGATGGCATCATATCTTCGAAGATTGAGTAAAAAATTTGAAAAATGGGACGAACTATCAGACTGGGATCGATCAACTGAACTTACAGATTTCAGACTTAAAATCAAAGGCTGTATACAAATGCTCTTGCATAATTTGATATGTTGAGGAGAGATCTCGTGAATATGTGGTTTATTGAAAGGTTTCTTATTACGTCAATTGTTTCTTCTATTTTTTTCCTCATGCTTGCTTTTATAGTTACTGTTATTGGAGGCAAATTCGAAAAATTATCAAACATTGCAATTTATTTATTTTTATTATCGGTAATTTCATCGTTTATACATTGTATTTTTTGGATTTGGATGCGTTGATAATTAAAATTTAAAAGTGATTATTATGAAGAAACAAATAAATAAACCAGAAATAATATCTGACGAAATAACTAAAAACAATATATTAAAAGAATTTGAATTAAAATTGTTAAAAGAAATTAAAGATGGTGATCCTGAATTTTCTAAAATTATTGATGATCATTTCTGGGAGATCATATGAACACTACTGACGCCGTTGAAAATATTCCTATTTTTCCATTAGCTAACGAATACGAAACTGATAATGGTTGGACATATAGTATCGATTTTCTAAGATCTATTCAATGTGCTGCAAAAACACATGGATCACATTTAGAAATAGAAGATATTGAAAGTATATTAACAGTAATTGAATCTCATGTATATTTGGAGATTATTAAAAAAAATGCAAAAGATAATCAGTGAGGATACAACTGAACAAAATAGTGTTACATACGAAAAATGGTTTGATAAAGAATACTGTAAAACATCTGTTGATTTTTCTCCTGCCAGTATAAAATTCTGTCAGTATCAAGACGAAGAAATGTGTTTGAATGCTGTTACCGAAAATGGAAGATTATTAGAATATTGCTTTTATCAAACAAGAGAAATTTGTCTTAAAGCAATTAATAATTTTCCATTTGCAATAGAATTTGTAAAAAACCAAACACGTGAATTGTGTTTATTTGCAGTAAAAATAAATGGTAAATCATTAAAATACATAAAAAAACAAACAGTAGAGTTATGTAAATATGCACTATTAAATGATCCTAATTCGTATGTGTATATTAATATTTATCCACGAGAACTTTGGAAATATATCGTATCAAAAATAGATGGAAATGCCATATGTTATTCAAAAGAAAAAGATCATCAAATGTGCATGTTAGCTGTTAAAAATAATCCTTTTGCGTTACGATATATCGAAAATCAAAATCATGATATGTGTGTTCAGGCAATAAAAAAAGCTGCATTTGCAATAAAATATGTCAAAGATCAAACACACGATTTATGCGAAATGGCAATTAAACATTATCCAAGATCAATAACATTTATTAATAATCAAACAGAAGATTTGTGTTTATTAGCAATTAAAGTTGCCGATGTAATGAGTTGTGATGCTATTTTTCGATGTTTTGAAAATCCTAGTTCGAAGATATGTCTTGAAGCTGTTAAAAAAGATGGAACTATTATTCATTATATTAAAGCAAAAGATAAAACATTTGAAATTTGCTTAGAAGCAATAAAACAAACACCATTAGCTATTAGATTTATTAATAAATATTTATACCCAGAAATTCATGAAATTTGGAAAGTCTTATATGAATAGTGCTAAAGAAAGATTGAATCATATTGTTTCTTTATATAGCAAAATAAAAAGATTTCCAGATGCGTATAAAAATAAAAACATATTTAATATTGATAAACCTATGAGGTGGTTATACGCTGATGAAACGAATCAATATGTGAGTGTTTTTAGAAAGAATATTGAGTATAATTTATTTGATATAGATATTACTGGTTGTTTTCCAACGATTTGCAAGTATCTATTCAAGAATGAAAATCCTCAATTTGTAGAAAAAATTGAAAGTCTTTCCGACAAAACTAAAAAAAATATATTTATAGCAAATACACTAAAAAATACATCTTATTTAAGAATTTTAAATATAATTAGTAAGATGGTAATACTAGGTTATGTATTTGATAGAGATGATTCTGAAAAAAATTCTTTATTGGAATTTGAAAAAGATGGTTGTTTAATACTATCAATTGATAAAACATTATATAATAATATTAAAAATAACTATATCGATTCAGAATTCTTACAATTTATTTATGAAAACAATTTTGTTTTTCACATAATAGATTTTGATTATTATATAAGATGTAATAATACTAGTATATTCTGGAAAGATAAAGATGAATATATTAGATTTAAAGGAATGTATAAACACATACCTTTAAAAATAAAAGAATTGTATTGTAATATATTTAAAGGAAATAATGTTAATTTAAAAGAATTTTTAGAAATCTATAATATTAATTGTTTAAAGATTATTATTAATAATAATTTAAATGAAATAATTGAAAATTATTATTATTGTGGTGATGTTATTGACCGCAAGATCTTGAACAATATCGGGAAATATGAAAAATATCAATGGAAAAAATCTAATATATCCCCTGAAATGTATCTAAAATTTTTTATATTTCCACTAATACTTTTTAAGCAACGAAACCTTAATAATACCTTTTAAATCCCAAGACGTCAATTCTAAACATAAATTGTTTAAAGAATTGGCGTTTTTGGGACATAAATTTTAATATTCGATTATTTTGTATAGAAATAATTATTGTACAATTATAAATTGTAAAATATTTTTGTTGTTTTTTTGGAGGCAACTTGAGTAAAAAAAGAGAAGAATATTCTGCACTCGATAGTATATCTGCTGTTAGAATTAATACAGGTATGTTTATCGGTGATACAGAAACCCCAGACCATTTAGCAACCGAAACTATTGATAATATGTTAGATGAGGTTGTAAATGGTTATGCGAATGTCGGTAAAGTATTTATTAATTCTGATGATAATTCATTTTGGGTTTCTGATAATGGTCGAGGATTAAAACTCGGTCAAACAGTTGACCCCGATACAAAACAATTAAAAGATAATATTGAATTGCTTTGTTCAAAGTTATTTTCAGGTTCTAAATTTAGAATTGATAATAAAGTTGATTATAAAATTCAGATCGGTATGCATGGAGTAGGATTAGTAGCTGTTAATGCATTATCTGAATGGTTAGTTGTCCGTATTAATAAAAATAATACGATACACGAATATATTTTTATTGATTCTAAATTAACTGAGAATAATAAATATGAAAAGACTGATGAAGATTATTCAACATTGATTGGATTTAAACCTAGTAAAAATTATTTTAATACTATTAATTTTGATATTAAAAAAATAGTTAATAGGTTATTACTTACACAATCAGTTTATCAGGATTCAGAATTTTATGTTAATGATAAAAAAATTCCGAAAATATCTTTAGAAGATTATGTAAAAAATCAATTGCAAATTGCAAAAGATGAAGACATTTATCAGATTAATAAAAGATTTGTCAATGATGAAAGTTTGAAAATTTTCTTAACATATGTACATGCAAAAGATACAGTCGCTATTGGTGATGTTAATCTTCGTGAATGTGAAGGTACGTATCTTACAAATGTACAAACATTAATTAAAAATACTGTTAAAGAAAATATTGATAGACGATTTAAAAACATTGATGAAAAAGAATATTTAACTGGTCTAAGATTATATGTTAATCTGACATTAGAAAAACCTAAATTTGATGCCCAGATTAAAAATAGAATGAAGACCAGTATTAAAGAGTATTTAACGAGTTCAGTCGAAAAAGAATTAGCAAAAATAATTGTTGCTAATTTAGATATAATAACAGAACTATTAGAAACGAAAATTACGAAGAATATTATAAAAAAAGTAAATAATACTAAAAGAATATCTAATAAAAATAAACTTCGTGATTGTGAAAATACACCTGGTGATATATTATATATTGTCGAAGGTGATAGTGCTGACGGACCGTTAAAAGAAATTCGAAACAAACGAACCGAAGCTTCGTTTCCTCTTAGAGGAAAAATGTTAAATGTTGAAAAAGGTTCTTTATTAAAAATTAAAAATAATAAAGAAGTTCAAGATTTAATTGAAGCTTTAGGACCAAAAGGAAGGAGGAGATATAGAAAAGTAAAAATTCTCTCAGACGGTGATATGGACGGATTACATATTAATATATTAGTAATCCTATTTCTCCAGAAATTTGCATCTGAGATGATAGAAGAAGGAAAAGTATCAGTAATTATTCCTCCATTGTATGGAGCAATAAAACAAAAACAATTTATACCTATATATAATATAGCAGATACTAAAAAATATAGTAGTTACGAAATAAAACGTTTTAAAGGTCTGGGGGAAATGAACTCCGATCAGCTTGAAGTTGTAATCAGGAATGGAGCAGAATATATAGTAAATTACCCAGATGATCAAGTATTAAAAAATGTAATGGAATTAGTTAACAATACTGAAATTCGTAAAAAGTTATTGGACATAGAGAAAGAAAAGTTAAGTCTTAGTCATATAATTGACTACGCGATAAAAAAACAATAGTAGTAAAAAACAAACAGAGTAAAGGAGATTAACCAATGGCAAAACCCAGTTTCATTCCATCCCTGAAAAAAGGCGCAACCCCAACCCCAAAAAAAGAAGAAGCTCCAGTTGTAGAGACTGAAGAGAAGGAGGCACAAGTGGCAGAAGAAGTAGCAGTAGAAGAGGCAGAAGTAACAGCAGAGGAAACCCCAAAGAAACGTCGGAAGAAGTCTTCTGATGATCGTAAGACCCCAAATCGGGAAATGACTTCTGAAGATATTGAGTTTGTTGTCAATCACATAAAAGATATGACATATATCGAGATTGCAGAGGCTCGAGGAATTACAAAGCATCAGGTAAACCGAGTTCTCATGGAAGTCAAGAAACAGCTCCGTGAAGCTGCAGGTGACGATCCTGAGAAGCAGGCCGTTGTTGAAAAGCACATCACCGAAAATCTCTCCCGCCCTGAAGGTGCGTTTGGAGGGACCCGTCGTGGATCTCAGGTCAAGGAGTCAATTGACTCTGTCGTAGCCGATATTCTAAACGGACTATAATATCAGTAAAAGTCGGGGCCGAAAGGCCCCGATTAAAATTTTATTGACAAGCCTGAGAGGTGTGGGTCAACTACCACTTACTTAAAGTAAGTGGCATGTAATTCTCGCTAAAACGAGTGTTACATGTCCATTGTTTAATGGGGTTGAACAGACGATTGACTTGTGATTCACCGATGAGTGCCACTCCCAGCTCATTGCTCTGGAGGTAAACGGTATTACAAATACCAATCCTCATTGCTGATTAGTAGGTAACGAAAATCAGTACTATCACAAGCCAAGTCGGGGGAGACGAAAAAGTTCTCCACATCATAGGAGAAATTTATCGTTAACTAGAGGAAGATTATAATCGAAAGTTATAGTTATAATCTTCCTCCACTTAATAAAGTAGGTGGTATCCAGATTATGGAGGTTTAATGAAAATCAATAAAGTATTTCTATGTGGAAAGCTAATGAGAGATCCAAATATTGGTCTCACAGAAGCTAGTAAGCAAGTAGCTAATTTAGAAATTCTAACTGATGAATCTTATGTGAATTCAACGACCGGTGAAACAGTAAACAAAGCTGAACGTCATCGAATTGTTGCCTGGGGAAAACAAGCAGAAAAGTGCAAAGTATTTAAAAAAGATGATTTAGTTTATGTCGAAGGTAAAAACCAGACTCGACGAACTGATGAAGGTCTTGTTGGAGAAATCGTTGCACACGATGTACAATTAGTAACTCTCGATGTACAATCAGTAACTCAATAATAGACAATATATTATTGGAAATTCGTTTATATAATTTCGAATAATTCTGACGAGAAACAGAATAATTTTCAATAATCAAAAAAAATAAGCCCTGCATTAGCGGGGCTTATTTAACAGAAACAACAACGACCCTATTTAGGGCCGCATTATTTTTTAACATCTTTAGGGTGACTTATGCCAAAAATAGTATGTTATGAATATAAATGTGACATATGTAATATTACATTTAAAAATAAAAGTGATGTGTTAACAATAAATGGCTCTATCGACGACGGTGATGGTAATGAATTAATTGAAGATAATGGTGATACTATTTATTGTAAAAACTGTTTAATTAAAATTTTAAAGAAAAATGAAGAGTCAATTAAAAATGTAATAAGAGATGATAAAAACGAAAAAATTGAAACAACAGAAGAAAATAGTGAAGAAAGAGAATTAGTTGTTTTAAGAATGATTCTAAATGAAAAAGACGAAGAAGAATTTTTAAGTTATCTAGGTTATACAAGTGTCGAAAATTTTCGAAAAATTTATGATAAAAGCTTAATTAATTATTGTTATCCAATTGAAGATGATGAAAATATTGATCGCTCAGTTCAAGTAAACGATACACTAAAAGTAATTCACAAAGTATTTGCTGGAATCCCACAAATAATTGAAATAAATGGTGTGGGGAATGAAAAATTTTGGTTCATAGATAAACTAGATTACGAGAACATGATAAATGGCGAGACCTAAAAAATCAGTTTCAGCTTCGAATATCAAAAAGAAACAAATAAATAAATTAATATTTTTAAAAACATTAACAAAATGGGTTACAAATCTAAAGAGAACTGATGCTCAACTTGAAGAAATTATAAACAAATTTAATATAGATAATAACATCATTAAACGATTGATTAGTTATAACTATGGATTTCCTCATATAATAGATTATTATAATAAATATCTAAATAATTTATATGATTTTAATAAATTTGATACTAAAACATTAATTAAATCTTTAACATATTTAATGGACATAAATTTTAGAAGTAATCCTAAATTATTTATGTATATTAAATCAACTGAATTTAAAGATGATATTAAAAATACAATAAAAGAACTAATCAAAGAATATTTGAGTGTTACTTATTGTATAGAATGTAATAAAAAAGAATTGAATTTCTACTATAAGCTTTTTAAGTTGGGTGTCATAAAAGATGAAGATTTATTGTTTATTGACAAACAATTAAATGGAGAAAGCACTAAAATTAAGAATTTAAGTTATGTTAATTTTAGTGAAGCATTGAGAATTGAAGGAAGTAATGATGTAAATGAAAATAGTGATATAACTGAAATTAAAACAAATTCAATAACTAATGAATTAAATAGTCCGATTATTGAATTTATTAATGAAATTAAAAATGAAAAAACTAATAGAAAAGAATGTAAATCTTGCGGATTATATAAAAATCAAATGGTAGTATTAGATACTAATGTTGAAAATCTACATGAAAATATTGATATTGTTTTTGTAGGTTTAAATCCTGGAAAAGAAGAAGCAATTTCAGATAAACCATTTGTTGGTAAAAGTGGTAAATACATAAGAAAAATAGTTGATAGTTTACCATCAAATACTAAATGGTTAATATTCAATATGATTTTATGTAGTACTAATGATAAAAATGAGATTATTAAAATATCTGGAAGTATAAATCAAACATTTAAAAATTGTAGTGGATTCTTTTCTAAAATAGTTGAGAAATTTCCAACAAAATTATTTATAGCTATTGGTGATGATGCAAAAAGTTTATTTAATATTAAAAGTTCAATTTCAGATTGTAGCGGCAAGATCTTCAGTGTAGCTGAAGGTGTTCGTTGCATTCCATTAATTCATCCATCAGCTATATTGAGAAATCCAAAATATCAAGCAATCTTTGATAAAAGTGCAGAAGAAATATTAAGTCTTTTTAAAGGTGAAGATGAAAATCCGATATTGAAAGTTAAAAAGGATATCAAACAGAAAAGTGTTGATTTTAATAATATTTCACATGATAACATTATTGAAGATGAAAAAGATATGTTGTTTGTCGATACAAAAAGAATTGGTGATAATAAAATATTAATGATATATACAGATCTCGCCGGTAATAAAAAGTATCAGATTAAAGATTTTAAATATCCAGTATGTGTTAAAAACGCAAATTGGGATAAGTGTGATATGATGACTGATAAAATTGATGATGTTTGTTATGTCAATGATTATCAAAAAACAATGGTTCTTAAAAAATGTTACGAAATTCTAAAAAATTTCGTAGAAATTTGACAGAGGTTTCGATTTGTGGACTTACATTAAAAAAGAATATTTTGATTATTTTATAGAAAGGTATCAATTTCAAGATTATATAGATGAAATAATTCTTTTCGAAACAAAAGATGCATATTTTTTACCAAGATTATTTGCCGAAAATTTTCCAGGAAATCATTTAGAGGTATTCAATAAAAAAGAAGAATTGAATCCATCTCAAATAGACGGTATGGATTTTACAGGCAAATTAAGAGATGAACAAGTTCCAATTGTTAAAAAAATACTAGATATATATAATAAAAATGGTCACGTAAATGGAATAATTAAAGCAAGACCAGGACTTGGTAAAACAGTATTATCAGTATATTTAGCAAAAGAATTAGGAATGAAAACTTTAATCGTTGTTGATAATCAAAATTTAATGAAACAATGGATTAAAGCATTTCTAGAATTTACTAATTTAACAGAACAACACATAGGTGTTATTCAACAAAAGCATTTTAATATAGATAGACCTATTATTATTGCAATGGCTCAAACACTATTAAGTAAACTAAAAAGTAATATGCAAACTGCTTTTCAATCTATTGATAAAGGAAGAATTGGTGTTGTAATTTATGATGAAGTTCATGCTACTTCAAGCGCACCAGTCTTTGCAAAAATTAGTTTACTTTTTAGAACTAGAAATATTATAGGCCTTTCAGCTACACCTTTTCAAACAGGGGCTGCTGAAATTCTTATGAAAAATACAGTTGGTGATATTGTTTATGAAACTAATCAATATGATTTAACACCAGAATATAGATTACTTTATTATAAAAGTGATTTATCTAAAAAGTATATTAATGTGTTAACACACATAACTGATTATCTAACTAGAAAATCAATTTATAATAAAGCTATTATAGGTAGTGAAAAATATTTAAATTTAATCATTAATGAAACTAAAAAAGCATTAGCTAATAAACATAAAATCATAATTTTGTGTTTTACAAAAAACCAAGTTAATACTATATCAGATAGATTAACTGATATCGGCATTGAGAATAAAAAATTTTATGGTGAAGAACGAACAATCGAATATAATGAAGATATTTTAGTTGCAACATATAGTTTTGCTGGAAAAGGTTTTGATTATAAAGATTTAAGTTGTTTAATTTTAGCATGTCCTTTAGCAGGTAAAAAAAGTTTAATTCAAGTAATTGGACGTATTTTAAGAAGTAATGAAGGCAAACAAAAACCTCTCGTAATAGATCTTGCCGACATGACAGTACCAACATTTACTATTCCAGAAATTAAAATGAAAAAGAAAATAGTAAGTAATGAATTTCATTGTAAAATTATAGAGCAGATAATAGAGGTTTAATGTTACTAATTTCAAAAGATGATAAATTATATTATAAAGATTGTTACGAACAAAATGAAATAGAAATTATTAATAATTTTCATTTAGATCAATATATTATTATTGAAGAAGGTGTAACATTAAGAAATATTATTAATATAATTAATAAATATGATCTATTATCATATTGTTTCTTAGATATTAATTTTATTAAAAAACATAGTATTAAACGTGATGATTTTAAAGTTAATGATAATTTTGAATACATATCCATTATTCAACATTATACATACAATGTAAGAAATAATAAATCAATATCTATAGAATATAATAATACTTTTGCTAGTATTGAAACATTTGATTCTGGTATTGAAATTATAATGGATTATTATTTATTAGATGATAGAGTGTTAGATTTGGAAATAAGAATTGAAAGAAATTATTTTGAATATAATGATACTATAATTTTTTCTCCTTTTGATAATATTAAATTTATAGATTTTTTGAGTATTTTACAAAATAGTGTTTACTCTGTTTCAACGGCGCCGGCGCTTCCGGACAAGGAAGAATCCCGCGGTTCCGGGAAATGAAGGCGGCGCTGCCGGTGGACCGGAAGGTCACCATCGACTTCGGCGACTACGCGGAGGCCTACGACGCCCTGGTGCGGATCGCCAAAGTTATAGTTATAATCTTCCTCTACCTACTAAAGTAGGTGGTATCCAGATTACGGAGATTTAATGAACGACAACAAAACAGCCTACAGCGGGAAAGATTACCCTGTGCATAGCAACGCTCCTTGGCGGATTGAAGGAAAGAACGTAAAAACAGCTATTTCTTCTGGATGTAAGCACATAGCGATGGTGAACTATTTTGATTGTGGCATCGGTGATCCGCGTAGCATTTCCAAGGAAGAACACGAGGCCAACGCAAAGCTAATTGCCGCCGCACCTGAAATGCTGGAGGTGTTGCGCTGGTTGGATGCGGAGATGAATTGCCGGGACGACGATTACGGCGGGGTGATGTTTTCGCGTGGCGATTTTGAAAGGGTTCGTCGGGCAATCAAGCTGGCGATGGAAGGCTAACGCCAAGGGTAATTCGAAAAGAAGATTGGACAACTAAACTTAAAGCATCACCTGGTGTAAGACGTTCAAGAATATCGAATACAAAAGTACTTTTTCGTCCAGGTGATAAAGTATTGTATAACAAGAAAATCAGTACTTGTTATGCTTGGGCTCGAACACAAGGCGAAGTCGGAATTATTGAAGCTAACGGTTATGTTAAAAAACGATTTTGTCAACGCTTGTTAAATAATTCCGGAATGGTTTGTTTAAACTAGAGGAAGATTATAATCGAAAGTTATAGTTATAATCTTCCTCCACCTACTAAAGTAGGTGGCATCCAGATTACGGAAATCTAGTGAAAAACAATGGCTTGGAGGGATACTCATATTTGATCGACCGGCTGGTAGAGGTCGTCGTGAAGGTGCGGGACGAGAAGAAGCGGGAAGGGGTGAGGTAGGCCTCGACCGCTAAGATCTTTAAGAAAAATCTTTAAAATAATTGTATATTCTCCTTCTTTCTATAGAAATTAGTAATTAAAGAAAGATTAAATTTTATTAATTTTTATTAAAAAGAAGGAGAATCTAATGGAATTATCAAATTCACAAGTTGTCGGAGCAATCTTTTTATCAATTTGGATCGCCAACTGGAATGAGCTTTTTGGTGGTATATTTATCATTCTGTGCGCCATCATTGGCGCGTACTGGATGGCAATAGCTACCAGTAGTGTACTAATAAACACTGATTTCGAGGTGTTTATCTACAAAATTATTGTGCATCTCGATAAACTTGTAGAATATACGACGGGATCGTCAACGATTCCGATAATCTACAAAATGATTTTATAAATTTCGGTGGGAGACTTGTTCTCCCACTATTGTTTTTATATTCTCTTTCTTTATATAGAAATAAATAAATAAATACTAAAATTTTATTTCTTTATAAGGAGACGTCTATGAATATTATTGATAAGTTTTTCGATAATCTAGATCTAAGATTGAAATATTTACAATTTACATTCGGTTATATAGCCGGATTTTTTAGTTGTTTTATAATTTTAATCTTAATTTAGAGAATAATTCGAATGACAATAAATAGCTTAAAAATATTTTTATTGGTTGTTTTAGTTGGTTGTATTTTTATTTGTAAATCATTACATACTGATATATGTAATATAAAAGTAAAAATAGAACAAATAGAAAATAATTTAAATCAAATCAAAAAATAAGGAGAATTATTGACAACATATTGACGACTAACTGAAGGAGGCGAACTTAACCTCATAAAGGATATCAATATCAACTACCACTTACTTTAAGTAAGTGGCTTGTAATTCTCGCTAAAGCGAGTGTTACATGTCCATTATTTAATGGGGTTGAACAGACGATTGACTTGTGATCCACCGATGAGTGCCACTCCCAGCTCATTGCTCTGGAGGTAAACGGTATTACAAATACCAATCCTCATTGCTGATTAGTAGGTAACGAAAATCAGTACTATCACAAGCCAAGTCGGGGGAGACGAAAAAGTTCTCCACATCATAGGAGAAATTTGTCGTTAACTAGAGGAAGATTATAATCGATAGTTATAGTTATAATCTTCCTCTACCTACTAAAGTAGGTGGTATCCAGATTGCGGAGATTCAATATGATAAAGAAAGAAACTATTATAACATTATTGATTATTTCGCTATTTTCATTATTGGTCCTTCAATTATATAATCAATATCAATTCAAAAAAATTATAGATTTAAATATTGAACTATATAAATTGAAAGATCAAAATAGAATTCTTGATAAAGAAATTGAAAAACTAATTCAAGAAGAAGAACAAAAAGAAGAAAACAAATTAATAAAAGAAATTGCTGAGTGGATTTACGAATCTACTCAGCATGTGCCACTCGAACTTGCAGAAGAGATGGCACAATTCACAATTGATAATTGCGAATATCCAAAAGCAGTACTTGCAATTATCAAAGAGGAGAGCAAATTCAATATGTTTGCTCATAGATCCGATACGAAAGTATACGGACTTGGACAAATTCATTATAAATCATGGAAAGAAGAATTAAAAGATTTTGGGGTTGAAAAATCTCGGGATCTTTTCGATTGGAAAAAGAATATTCTAGCTGTTGACTATATTTATGGAAAATATAGAAAACAGAATAAGAATATCAATAACACCCTGAAAAGATATGTTGGCGAAAAAAATAATCCTAAGCCGATATATCGAAAACAGGTGATAAAAAATATATCTGTTTTAACACAAATAGAAAACAAGTATAAAAATTCATAACCTTAATGAGCGATAGATATTCTGTCGCTCATAAATATTTTTAGGGGTTAATTTTGAAACTATCAGATGATTTTTATAAGTTAGTTGAAGAAAAAGATTATTTGAATCATGTTTTATATAGTGATACTGATTCTATTTATATATGTGTTCCTACTAATTTAAAAGATGTTTCTATTGAAAATAAAATCAAACTGGCAAAAATAGTTAGTAAAGACATAAATGATTTAATACAAGAATATTTAACAACTGATTATTTTAAAAGAGCAAATATAGATGTTAAAAATAATTATACAGATTTTAAAACTGAAGTAATTATGTCATCAATCATGTTTATTCCCAATGTTAAAAAACAATATGCTTATAAAACAATTGTTAAAGATCATAGAGTTTTGAATGAACCGAAAGTAGATTATAAAGGTATTCAGGTAGTTAGAGTAGATGCAACTAAATTAGGAATTAAATTATTAAAAGAAGTTATTGAAAATATTGTGTTGAATAGTGAAATTGAAAAGAAAGATAAAATAAAACATTGTTTAAATGTTGTAAATGATATTCATAATGAATTTTTGGAATGTTGTGAGAATTTTAAATTTGAGAGTATTGGTATATCAGGTAGATGGAGTAAAGATAATACAGTAATTAATTCAATGCTTGTTTATAATTTTATTTTTAATGATAATGTTTTTTTGCCGGGAAGCTCTGGTAAATTCGTTTACTGTAAATTTAATGATATAAATAAATTCAAGAATTTAAATGTAGATTTAAAAAAAATAAACGCAGTTAGTATTCCGTTTTCTTTTAATCCTGAAAAAATAAAAGAGAAATTTAAAGAATTTGGAATAACATTAGATATTGAATCACAATGGGATCGAATATATACAACTACTTGTCAAAGAATTGTCGATTTAGTTAAACAGGAAGGTCAAAATGTATAAATTATTAATATTAATAATTTCATTATTTATTTGTAGTACTTCTTTTGCAGCTTCTGCGACATTAAAATGGATACCACCAACACAAAACGAAGATATTTTAGGATATCGAATTTTGTACAGTCAAACAAGTCAACATTATCAAAATTCTATAGATGTTGGACTTAATACAACTGGAACGGTTCCGAATCTAATCGAAGGTACTTGGTACTTTTCTGTTGTTTGTTATTCAAACTATGCAGACAGTCCACGTAGCAACGAAGTATTTACAACGATCACAAAAAATAATTTAAACAGTCCAGGTAATTTAAGAATTTTAATTAGCAGTAAATAGATTAGTATAGGAGATCTGATGAAAAGTTGTATTGGTTGTAGATATGCTAATTGGGAAAAAACAAAAATAGGTAGGTTACATCCATCCGGAAAAGGTGTATGTACATACCGTGTTAAATTTCCGGTATTACCAGCATCAATGAGTTGGACACCGGTCAAAACTTTAAATACATCAGTTATAGATCCTTCAGTAGCTGATGATCCACGTATATTTGGTGGTTATATTAATCGTCATAAAAAATTTGATGATCATTGTCCGTGTTATCAAGAATAGTATTTTAGGAGATTATAATGACGATACAAATTGGAAGTTTCGTAAAAACTGAACACGGTATAGGAAAAGTAGTTGGTATTGATTTACCTGAAGAAGAATATGCTAAACGGTGGATAGTACAAATTACAAAACCACGACTAGATTTTAAAGAAAAAGTAGAACGATTTAAAGATTGTAAATTATGTTATTTTGATCGAGAAATCATTAAAGAAGTCGAGGAGAACGACGTATGGTAAACAAAAAAATTTATAAAACAATTAATCATCCAGTTAGAAATCGTCTTCTTTTAGATTTAGATCCTAAAATAGGTCCTAGACACGAAATTAAACTGTCTGACTATCGTCATAATGGTGAAGACTTTGTTAATGGATTATCTATTGGTGTTTCTTTATCTGCCTTTTTAGTTTTATGTGCTTTTATATTAGATGTAATGTATTATTAATCTTTTAAAGAACGAGTAGATCTATGATCAGATGTAAAAACAATCAAAAGTACTGTTTGGACAAAAAATGCGAAATATTAAAAAGCAAAACTAATCAAGATAGAAAAATAAAATACATGGTTGTTTACGACAATATTAAAAAAATCGAAATAATCAGAGAAACCGAATGTTGTGTTTATATGGAAAATGGTGCTCGAAGAGCAAAAAAATCAGCAAATTTTAGATTTTGTGATACTTGGGAAAAAGCAAAAAATGTCCTTTGTTATCGAGCTTTCATTAGAGCTTTAAACCATGGTAAAAAATTCCATAAAGCCAAAGAAAAGTACGAAAAATTTAAAAGACTTCAGGAAAAGGATATTATTTAAAAATGACCAATATAGAGAAAGACAAAGAATATTTGTGGGCTAAACATTCGGCGAATTGTCCGGGATATATCCGAGGAAATATTTGTAGTGTAACAGGATTATTTTGCGTAGAATATAAAGATCGATTTTTGTGTCCTTTTGTTTACCATCAACTCTGGAAAGAAGATTCTGATGAAGATTGATCAAAATTCGATGGCTTCAAAAGATATTTATATTAAGGAATTAGAAAATTTAAGATCTTTTGATCGAAAAGAATTGACATCAAAAGACAAAAGAATTAAAGAATTAGAAGCTTTATATTCTACTTATTTTAAAAAATATTATAACCTCAAATTTAATATCTTGAAGTTTATATATCAAAAAAAGCTTCGAAAAAGGAACGAAGAAATTGTTAGATTAATGAAAGAACTTGAAAAAACATATAAATTATTGGATACAGAATCAAATACAGATCATTATAAAATGCAAACAAATTCAGAATTTATTGATTTTGGAAGAGGAGACGAGATTTCATGATCGATACTATACAAATTCCTGGAAAACATTTTGGAAAAAGTATTCACGATCTTTCACTATCTTCATTAAAATATATCAAAAGAACGACTTTTGACGAAGTATTATGTGATTCAATTAACGAAGAAATAGAAACAAGACTCTATTTTAAAAAAAATAAATCTTATTGACTTCTAAGATAATATAGAAATATATTAATTGTAAGCAATAAAAATATTTAAAATAGGTTTAAAAAATGGATTTCAATAGTTTAATATCTTCTCTCGAAAGTAACAAAATAAATCCATATCAAATATATAATTTGGATATGGATTACCCACAATATTTCTCAGTAGATCATTATTTAAAAAACCCATCAGATTCTATTAATAAAAATCAAAAAATACAAAAATTATTTATCGATATTGAAGTTTATTCTGAAAATACATTTAGTTTTGATGAACTTGAAAAAGGTAAACACCCAATAAGTGCTATAACGATTTTTAGTGATTATGAAAAGATCTTTCATAGTTATTTTCTATTAATAAAGAAAAATATTGATAACTGGAAAGATAATGATCCGCGTGATTATTTAAAAAGTAAACTAATTGAAAACGGTTATATTGATGAAGATTTTGATGTATGTGTCAAAACATACACAAGCGATTTACAATTAATAAAAGAAGCATGGACTAAAATACATGAATTAGATCCTATTGTTATTTCGGGTTATAATTCTGATAACTTCGATTATCCATATATATATTATCGATTAAAAAATCTTTATAATAATGATGTAAAATCAGTTTCAAGAATACTTTCTAAATTTGGTGACATCTCAGTTCAAAAATTCGGTAATCAACATAAAGTTAGGTTTATTGAATTTGTTAATGCAGATATATTATATCTATTTAAACCTAGAGCTGATGGTGGATTGAATTTAGGATGGAAATTATCCAGTTATAGTTTAGACTTTGTTTCTGAAGAAATCTTAAAGAAAAAGAAATTAGATTATAAAGAAGATGGTTTAAATTTAGATTCATTTTATGAGCAAGATCCACTTAATTATTTATTATATAATATAATTGACGTGTGTTTAGTTTATCAATTAGAACAAAGACTTAAATTAATTGATCAATATAATATGTATAGACGATTGATGAAGACATCACTAGATTCTTCATTAAGAGGTCCTACAATATTATTCGATACACTTGTGTATAATAATTTATCAATTGATAAAAAATACATAAGATTCGGATTAAATGATGAAACAATCATAACTATTGATAAACCTGAAATTGATAAAATTGCTAAACCATTAAGTAATAAAAAAATTAAGTGGACAATTAATGAAATTAATAAACAAACATATTTAAAAATAACTAGAAAATTTGAAGGCGCATATGTAAAAAATAGTCCGGGTAAAGTAGTTGATGAAAATGATGGATTAATTATAGATTTGGATGCAACTTCTCTTTATCCTAGTATGATTCGACAAAATAATATTTCGTTTGATACATACTATGGAAGAGTATTAGATCCACTAACGACATCAAAATCATTAAATTTAATAGATGCATTTTTAAAGAATAAAAAAGATCCGAATATAAAAAGAGTGTATAGTAATTTTCTAGAACTGATTGTCAAATATATTGAAAGTGACAAAATAACAGTTCAGAATATGAATGACACGATACAACAATATTATTATGTAATAAGCTATTTATTTAATAAAATAATTTATAGCAAATGTAATAATATTAAAGAAATATTTAACCATCAAAGTGACTATTATAATTATGTTGTATTAAAAAAATATTTAATACCTTTTATAAACTTAATTGATGAAATACATGATAATTCGACAGAGTATAATCATTTCTGTTATGAATATCTATTAAATAATAAAATGATAGATAAAACTATTTACATTATAGAGAACATAAACTCCCCAAATATTAAAATAGTACAGATTCTTTCAGAAAATTTAGATGGTTATTTAAAGAAAAACAATTTAATTTTAACATTAACCGGATGTTTATTCTATAAACAAGAATATAAATTAAGTTTATTTAGTGGTTTTCTTGAAGAAATGTACAATCTAAGGAAACAGTATAAAAAAGAAAGAGACACATTTGATCAGAAAAGTGATGACTATAAATTTTTCGATGCAAGACAATTAGCTACAAAAATAGCTATGAATACTTCTTATGGTTTGTATGGTCAAGCAACATTTAGATATTCTAATAATTGGTTAGCAAAAACAATTACATGTCAAGGAAGATTAGCATTGAAAATTAGTCAAGAAGTAGCAGAAAACTATTTAAAAAATTATAAGGAGTAAATACAATGTCTGAAGAAACAATTCAAGTAAATAAGAATCAAGATTCAACTATTATAAAATTTAATTTTCGGAATTTTCCTGTAGGGCCAATTACTGAAGGAGAATTTGTAGAAAAATATCCGGATTGTAAATATGCATATCACAAACTTCAACATATTATTAATATCGTTGAAGGAACCGTTTCAAAAGAAAACAATAATGCCGTATCTGTCTGGAAAGAATGTAACGAATTGGAAGTAAAGAATATTGATGATCCAACTGAGGTTGTTAAAAAATTAAACACCTATCTTGGAGCATTGTAAAATGTACGAACCATGTTGTTGTGGTGCATTAGATTGTCCTCGTTGTTACCCATCAACTTATAAAGATTCTCGTTTATACGATTTTTATGAAGACGAATATCCGAATCACGAAATTACTTTTAAAGAGTTTAAAAGATTAATGGAAGATTCTGGTGAATATTAATAACTATTAAAAACAGTAGATATAATATCTATAAGAAATAGTGTGAGATCTCATGAAAATTACAACAGATAGAAGTGCATTTACAAAAAAGATAGAATTTTGTTGTTCTTCAATATTTGATGCAATAATTGTTGATAATAGTATTACTTGGAGATTAAGCGGAATTAACGAAATTATTGGAATTTGTTTAAATACTCGAACCAATACTGAAAATCTTCAATTCTGTCCTTTTTGTGGTAATAAAATAATTATAATTGAAGAAAAATAACAAACAACACTAGGAGGCTTTATGTTTGGTAACGATGACCCATTCGGAAATGCAATGTTTCAAACTGGTGAAACCCCAAAACAATCTCAACCAGCTCAAAAAAGTTCCCCACAATTTCAACAGAATACAACACCTGGAGAACAAACAAACAAGTATCAAATCTTGAATATGTTTTGGTTGGTTAATCAAAAAGTTTATTCAAAAGATTCTACTTGGCTACAAAATGAAGTACCATTTATAACAATTAGTTATAATATTAATTTTGGTAATCTTCGTTTTGAAGTTTGTAATATGTCTGACGATAGTATTATTAATGGACATATTATTGCATTAAATAAGGTTCAAAAAATAGCTTCTGGAACTGTGTATCCAACGGCTATGTTTGAATTAGTCAGCAATCAATTACCTGTTGATTGTCTAGAACAAATTGTGAATTCAAACAGTGGTGATTGGGTGCAAAATCTAAAACCAGTTAAATTTGCAGCTGGTGAAAACGATAGCATTGTAATGAGTATTGGTCAACATTGTTTTGAATTTTCTGGTACTCAAAAAGAAATTCTACTGTATTGTTGTAAATTCTCTTTGAACCAAGGTTTTAATCTATCAGGCGAAAACATTATTAACCGACGTTAACGTAAAAAAAGAGACCCACCGAGAAGGTGGGTCTCGACAATTATTTTTTTAGGTGGTTTTTATGAAAATGACAAAAGATGACTGGAACGAAGCAAAAAAATTCGGTTTTTCTAAATCAGAGAAATGGGGTGATCCGTTCCAGATGGAAAAAGAACTTATTGATAACCTTATTGTGTTTAGAAAAAAATTAAGAGAACAATTTCCAACAACAAAATTAATTATTCATTGTGGTTACGAAAAAAGAAATACTGGTGGTTATCATCCAAAAGGAATGGCCGTTGATTTGCATGGAACTAGTATATCTTTAGCAGATTTATATTTAATGGCTGAAAGATATGGTGAATTTGGTGGTATTGGTGTTTACTTTAACTGGAATAGGAAAGGACTTCATTTAGATATAGGTGAAAAAGGTCGAAGATGGTCATGTTATAAAGCTGGACAGTATGGGCCAATTAATAAAGGCACTTTATACTCTCTATATCTTGATGATTGTTTTTATAGATTATGATTAAAGATAGTTTGCCAGACATTCAAAATACAGTTCCTTTTGTTCAAGTTAATATTGATAAAGTCGGTATCAATAGTTTAAAATTGCCATTAATGTTTAAACAAAAAGATAATGTTTTTCAACAAGTAGAAACTGATATTTCTTGTTATGTAGATTTAAAGAAGAATATTAAAGGTATTAGTATGTCCAGAATACTAGAAGTATTACATGAAAATTCTGGTCGTCCATTTAATATGGAAATAATGCAAAATATTTCAGAAACTATAAAAAATCGAACTGAAAGTAAAAGTTGTGACCTTACATTTAATTTTAATTATTTCGTTAAGAAGATCTCGCCGGTAACAAATAAAACTGGATTTATACACTATAATGTTTCTCTAAATACATTAAATAAAAGAAGTCAATTTATAAATACGTATCAGATAAAATTATACGTAACTAGTCTTTGTCCATGTTCAAAAGAGATATCAAATAATTCTGCACATAATCAAAAGTGTTTAATTACAATAAAATATAAAACAAATGATTGGATTTGGATTGAGGATGTAATAGATTCAATAGAAAAATGCGGTAGTTGTGAAATTTATAGTATTTTAAAAAGACCTGATGAAAAATATGTAACAGAATTTGCTTATGATAATCCATTATTTGTAGAAGATATTGCAAGAAATTGTTATAGTGTTTTACAACGATTTAGTTCAATTAATAGTTTTTCAATAAAAGTAGAATCAGATGAAAGTATTCATATTCATAAAGCAGTAGCTATAATTAATAAAAATTTTAAATAGAGAAAAAATAATTTATGAACATAATTAAAATTAAAACTAGAGAAGACGAAATATTTGACTCAGAAAAAGTATCAAATATTGATTTAACTAAAAATATTATAATTTCTAGTATGGAACATCAATTAAATTTTACATACGATGATGAATTACTATATCTAACATTATATAATGATATTACAATAAATACTCAAAAGATAGTTGAAAATAAAACTATTATAAACTATAACCCCCATATTAAATGGTGTATTCCTAAAGGTATTATTTTAATATTTGATGAATATTTTAGTAATACTTCTATTATAGATAAAATACATATTAATTGTGATAAAGTTGATAATAAAATTAGTTGGTTAATTAATTATAATTTTCAATTATTTATAAATAGAAATAGATGTAAAAATTTTGTTAAACTTAATAATGGCAGCAAGATCTTAACAGTGGACTTTAATTATGGTCCTTTCTGTGATTTTGATATAGAAAATATTTACATAATTCAAAATGATTATATTTTTCAAGAATTTATTAATCATTTTTCTATTGGTTAATCAGATCGGTCTACGTCTTCGGGCGTAGACCATTTTTTTAACGTTAAAAAGTCCCCACCAACCGAAGTTGGTGGGGTTTTAAGCTACACACTAGGAGGCGGTAATGTATAGCTTTATATTTTTATTACAGAGAAGTACCAAGAATTTCATAGACACTATTATAGTTACCACCGACATCAGACATACCTTTAATAAAATACTGTACTAGATCAGGATTTGATTTATCGAATGGTGCGCCGTCAAATTTAAATGTTACAGATGCTTGAATACTATCATTTGTAGCTTGATCAGCAGCAGCAATAGTGTCTTCAGGACAAATAGTTGGAAATACACCTTCATACATATAAACATCTTCAAGATCATCTTCTGAAATAAGTGTATTAGAACCACTTGCAGTTGGTTTTAAAATACCAACAACAATACAACCTTTATAGTTCTTTGGAACAAACTCAGAAGCTGTAAAAGAAGAAATACCCATATGTGTATCAAATAAACAATGCCAAGTTCTAAAAATATTTAGAATTGGTAATTGACGATATTCGCGAAAAGTTAAAGTAAATTCTCTATTGATTACTCTTGATGTTGGAAAAGAAGATCCAAGCTGACCAACACCATTAATATCAACAAAATTCATATTAGACGAATGTGGAGTAAAACCTTCACAAGTAGATCGTAACCAACTAACAGCTCCTGATTCCTCAGCAGATCCAAAAAGTGCTGTCGGGAGTGATACTAGAATCTGATGATAACCAGTAATATATGGTTGATTTGTTCTATTATGACCACCCATATAACGACTCATTAAAGTCGGTCTGTCAACATCAGTACTACTTCCTAAAGAATTTTTTAGAGCTAATTGTTGATTTGACAGAAATGATTCAATTCCCATATTAATAATCCTTTAAACATTAGTTAATAATTTTTTATAAGTGTCTTTATAATTTTTATTTATAGCGAGTAATACTAAACTTTTAACCGCTAATATACTTAAATCTGCTGGTGCTCCATCAAATTTAAAAGTAACTGGTAATACTACACTTTCATTTGTAGCTTGATCTGATTGTGCAGCAACATCTTCAGGACAAGTTATTGGATAAACTCCTTGATATACGTAAACTTCTTCAATATCATCATCAGTTATTTCTCCATCCTTATCACATGTTGGTTTTAATAAATATACAATAGCAGTTCCTTTATAAGCAAAAGGAACTGCTATTCCTTTTCCATAAAATGACGCTCCAAAGAGTGGATTAAATAATGAATGCCAAGCTTTAATAATTGTTAATATTGGCATTTTAGTATATTCACGAAATGATAATGTAAATTC
Source organism: uncultured Caryophanales bacterium (assembly GCA_937928185.1). Lineage (GTDB taxonomy): Bacteria > Bacillota_I > Bacilli_A > Izemoplasmatales > Hujiaoplasmataceae > UBA5603. The sequence continues at coordinate 16,194 of CALEZX010000053.1, read as the reverse complement.
TCTATTAGTTGTTCGTGATATTGGATAAGAAGTACTGACTTGACCCACTCCTGGAACATCACCCATATTTATTGAATATGTATGTGGTGTAAATGATTCACACGTACAATGTAACCAATCTTCAGCTGGAAAAGTACTCGTAGTAAATAACATGTATGGAAGAAAAAATATAACTTGATGATAACCTGTAATATATGGTTGAACTTCTCTATTATGTCCACCAACATATCTTGTTAGTTCAGTTGGTTTATCATCTGATGTTGTTGCATTTTCTAATCTAGCCCAATTACCTACCAATGATGGAAGATTATTCAATATATCCAAAATACTCATGAAACGTACCTATGATAATTATAGAACATTTGGAATAGTTAGGAATACATTAATACGTTCAATAGAAAGAATTGGTGCGTATGTAATATAAACATTTAATTCACTTCTTGTTTTATCAAAATCTAATGCTACATTAAATGAACTAATACAAGCATAACGATCAGTTGCAACACCATCTTGAAACTTTAGCATAAAGTTGTTCAAAATAGATTGTGCCTGAGTTAACCAATACTGTGTAGCTCGACGTTGAATAATATTTTTAAGTACTTTTGGAATCTCTCGGAAAAGATAAGAAGTAAATTTTGCAATATGTTGACGTTTGAGAGCAGAATATCGTTTCCAAGTTGTTAGCTGAGTTGAAAAATATACACCGTCTGATTCAACAATAGTATAGTTCAGTTCTCTATCTTGAAGATCACCACGTGTAGTATGATTGGTGTTATAAGATAATTTAATCTCATCATTAATTGCACCTTTTTCAAGGTTGGCAACAGGTTCAGCAATAAAATACTGATTATCTACATTTAAATGTGCTTGAATTGCATGATATACTGGACTAATCCAGAATTTTCGACCAGTATATGAATCACTAATTGTTCGATATTGAACGTATAATGATGATGTCCAGAAATTCCAAGGAACAGTAGATTTTCGTGCAGTAATATCTAAAAGATAATTAGTATTATTATTTCCAGTATCACCAAGATGATGACAATCCTGACGCATATTTGCTAATGATGCAGCAGATAACTGAATGTTTGCGGGATAACCACCGCTCACAATATAATCTGGTTCATATACTGGGAAAATAAATTCTGGCATCATTTCAATACTACCATCAAGTGATGTTAGACTTCCATCATAAGCTGCTGAAATTCTTTCAAGAAGTTGTTCACTTGGATTTATATTTCCATTTGCATCATATTGTCCGGTACCATCAGAACCGTTAGAAAAATAGATACCATTTTTAGAAACATTATTCATGTTTACTGGATTTTCTCGAAGAAGTTCTAACATTAACTGAAGACGTTTCTGTTGACCAGTTACACTATTTGTCAAGTCTTCGACTTGAGATCCACTCACTACACGAATAAACTCACTGTTTTCATTAATTACATCTTCGATATAAATAGGAGTACCAGAAATAAAATCTCTAATAACTTCATTTGATGGTGTTTTTCTTGTTAATGAAACAGACCAAGGTCCTTCAAGTAAAGTTAATGTTCCATTTTCATTGCTTTTGTAAACATATATATCAAGAAATACATAAGAATAAAATGGTACACCATTATCATCAACATACATTTTTTCTAATTCAAAATTTCGAACACCTTTAACAACGATATTATTATAATATGTTCCGGCACCATTAGCATAAAAATGGTAAACAAAATCTCCACCTTCAATAATTGAAGCATCAGATTCGATATTTGAAACAGAATCAGTACTATATGGTAGAAATGTTCTTAGACTTCCAGAACCAATAGTTCCGCTATAAGGAGAATCTAATGTAACAATACCACCAGAAGCACCATCAGTTAAAGAAACAATTTGTCTTGCTTCAGCGACAGTATCAACTGTTAGATATACCCAAGCACCTATGGTTAATTTATCCATATCATCAAAACTACATTGAATTTCACCATATCCAGTATAATTTACTCCAAGAGTTTCTTCTGATGTATCAATTGTAGTAAATGTACCATCAATTGTTACTGATCCATCTTTTACTAGATTTGCTGTGCCTGGAGTTCCTAGATAATCTGATTCAAGTGTAATAACAGCAGTATCAAATGTTCGATCAACATCAATAACTTTTAGTGCATAAGTATCATCATCACTCTCAGAAAATACATAATCACCTACATTAATATTTTCTGATTGTTCAACCGGACATTCAATTTCTGCAGAACCACTTGTAAATACGAATTCACCAGAAACAGTAATAGTTAAAGAACTGCTAGTATCTTTAATAACAACATTTGCTAGAAATGCATCGTCAGGTACTACTCGACAAACATATACTTTTCCAGTATATTGTAAAGCAGCATCTAACATATAATGTGTTTGACTACATTTTGAAATATCTGGTACACCAAAAAGACGTTGATATTGACCGCGACTTGTTACTTCAACAATTCTTTTATGCGGACCACGATCAGTTAGAACAACTCCATAAACACTTCGACCAGATTCTGTAGTAGTACCAATATAACTTTGATCTTCAACAGATACATAAACAGCTGGTTCTCTTCGATCATTTGTTGCCATAATTAATATATCCTTTTAGTAAGATTTAAAATAATAAATACCATTCGATACCATATTGAGCTTCTTTTTCCATAAATTTTGGTGGAAAACATATTCTAGCAAAAAGTAAAGCATCGGATTCTGACGATATATATAATCCAGCTTCAGAAACTTGAACGTTTTCACCAGTATCTAAAGGTCCAAATTCACCTTCTTCTTTAAAAATTGTAATTTGAAATTGAGTATAATATGCACATGTTGGATCATCAATTGGATATTCTTTTAAAAAATATTCATATGAATTATTACCGGTATTGATTGGTTTTACACTTTTTGCACTTAAATGTAATCCATCACCTTCATCAATTGCACCAGGATCATCTAAATAAGTTTCAACATCAAATGTAATTGGTCTCGCTAATGAAACATCACAAATATCAGGTCCTGTTAAATCATAAATATCAGGACTTCCACTGTATACTGCTCCACCACTTCCAAAAGCATAATGTGTTATATCATACCCTCTTAGATTTTCACATCCACTTGGAAGATCAGTTAATGAAAGACCAGAAACAGAACTAGTTAATGATGTAACTGATTTTTGTGCTACATATTCACGTCCTAATCCAACTACTAAGTTTGATCCTGAAAAACATTTTTCTTTTTTCTTACTTAAATCAAAAAATTCTACATAACCAATTGGATGTTTGACTGCCATCCTTTTTTTAAGCATATTGTTGAAAATTTTTTCTGACTCTTGTTTAGAATTAATAGACATATCATGTCCTTTAAATAATTAATAAATTACTTATTATTTTCTCTTAGCATTTAATATCAAATCATCCATCTGCTCGTCAGTCAGCCCAAAGGCCTTTGCTGCACCCACTATCAGTGGATCCATGCGCTGAATCTCGGAAGCCACAGCCCAATCCTCTTGAGCATCCTCGTCTAAAGTACGAACAAAATCTTTTACCTGCTTATTAAGTTTCATCTCCCGCAGAATCAACCTGAATTGGCGAGGTCCACACGAAAGTTTCTTTCTCCATTCGTTTTTTTTCTCCTCGGCCAAGGGCTCGATGCTGTAGGTGGCCTCGACATGATCCTCGTGTATGACCCACTGATCCATCGGCAGGCGGACAGCCTCATGATATCGATCAGTAAAAGGAGGCACGTCCCGAATCGGCATCCACTTGTAAAACCCGTAGTCGTAATTCTCGACCCTGTTTTTCGGCTTCTCGTCCACCCTGAATATTTCACCATTAGCCACAAGGGCGTATTGATTGAGCTTTATTTTCACTATTCCACCCTTTCGATGTCTATTTCGGTGATGGCATTCGGATTAAAGCCTGTCTCGACGCTCGCCATGTTTCGCGTGGTGCCGTTGGGTGACGATATGAGATGCAAACCGGTCTCTGCCACATCGGTAAACTTTTTTAATGAGAAATCATCTCCATACGCAACGCCACCTAAATCTTTGTTCACCACCCTGACTATCAGCGCACTAGAAGTAGCATTGAAAGTAACATACGAAAATTGAAATGCTGCACTATAATCACCAAAAAGAGGGGATGATATATAAGAGCTAAATGTGATTCTCGATTGGCCCCCAGCTACATTTTTCACATATCCACTGCAATTATATAACGATCCTGTGGACAAATCTGCAAACACACGATATGCTCGCCCTTGATCTGCAGATGCCACGACCTTGACTGAGTATGCCCCGGACCTAAACACAGATGCGTCTTGAGAAATTGTTGCATCAAATGCGCTCCAGTTTTCAATGCCATCCTCTAAACCGGCATTATCGAAAAGTTCTACATCGTATGTTTCCCCACCACCAGCAGCACCCGCATAGGCCATAGCTGTTTTTCCGCCACTATCTGTAAACGTCAGCTTAAATGGCGTGTCTCCAGAATCCGTACCAGCATACGATGAGAGATCAGTCCCGTCATCCAGAAACACCATCGCTTCACCATCTTTAGTCGCAATCTTCACGACAGATGACGTAACGGTTCGACCAGCAAACGCATCTCCGGCATACTCGGCATAAACCTGCGCATCCTCATCCGTCCACCATCTCACCACATACCGGCCAAAGGCGGCGCTCCCTATCGTGGGTGTAGAATTGAGCCACAGTATTTCATTGGCCCATGTCACTCCCCACCCCCCGGCAACATCCTGCTCCAGCGTAATCCGGCCACTCGCAGGATATGGTACATTGGAGAACGTAATCTCCGTATCGGCCTGTAGCGTCACCACAACGTTCCTCGCTACCGATAGATCCACACTCGTAGCGGCTGTCGATGCGGTGACTGCCTGAACTGTTTCAAGGGCCTTGTCCAGGTTCTCCACGGTAAACTGTTTTACTGCCCACGCCGGATCGCCAGGGTTGTCTACGCCCAGAAGGGTATCGGACCGTACGGGTACTGTTGTATTATCATAAGTATTTAAATATTTCATGAAATCTCCAAATTACAATATTTCTCTATCGTAAATAATTTCTCCACTTTCATCCAAAAGAGTTAAACCAGATTCATCTTTTGGTATAAACACAGAGATTATTGTAAATTCATCAGATGGTTCGATATTATCTTCAGATATAACTGGATCGAAAGAAGGAACATATAATCTATATAAAAATACAATATCATCAGATGGTTTCATATCTTCTTCAACATCAGGAAGTGTATAAAAATGACGAGTATTATCAGTTGGATCTAAATTTTCGTCTTCATTAGAAATACTTCCAAATGGTTCACCTACACTTACAACAGGAAAATTATCCAACCATCTTCTAATCATTACTGCTTTATTTAATATTTCACAATATTGTACGTCTGCATAATGGCTGTATAAATAAGTTCTATAAAAATTATCAAAAGTAATACTATTAAATAAATCATTAGATAGTATTAACGAATAATCTGTTAAATCCAATATTTCTGCATGAAATGGTTTAACATAGTATAATATTTTATATACTGTGTTTTTTGTTGGTGTTAAATCTATTGTTGGTAAAAATGATTTAAAGTATTGAAAATATTTTAAGAAATATTCTTGATCTGTTAATTTTGAATGTGTATATAATGATTTTACTAGTATTCCTAATAAATCTATTATATCTGTTTCTGATTTTATTTTTTTATTTATGAATTCTAATAATTCTATATTTTCATTTTTTAATTGTTGTTCTATTACTTGTAAATTTAAAATACTATCACTAGATGTTAGTTGAATTTTAAATGGTAGTATATATTTATTATAAAAAGTATCAAATTTTGATATTAATACTTCATTTTGGCCGCAAGATCTAGCAGAAGAATCAACAAAAATATTATCATATTCTTCTAATATATGATCAACATCTTCTAAAGTTAAACCTTGCTGTTCAATTAAACTTCTATTAAAAGTAATATATAAACCATCTAATTTATCATCAACAAATCCACCATTCTTTTTAAAAATTAAATACAACCATAACAAAACAAACTGATATAATTTACAAGTAAATAGTTTTTCTTCAAAATATAGATTTAATTCTTCATCATAAAACTGATTGTAAAAAATAGATGTTATAAGATTTTGAATATATCCTGTAACTGACGTGTTATAGTTACTCGAAATAAAAAGAATGTTTGTTTTAATTGGAAATACACCGAGTTTCTTATCACGAATTTCATCTAATTTTTTTTCGTGAACTAATAAACTTGGAATTTTATTATAAACAACTCGATAAGGAATTGTTTTTTGATAACCTTCAGAGTGTTCGGGTTTGTAAATTAAATAAGGTTTACATTCCCACTCACCTCTTTTTTTATTATAATCGACATATAACTCATATATATCTATATTATCGCCATACGCTTTAATTACATTTTGAACTAAACCAATTGTTCCTTTAAATTTCTGAAAATCGGCGAGACTTTTAATAAAAATTAGTTTTTCATTATTTGTTAATTGATCTATTAAGTTTTTTGACACACCTATATCTACTAAAAATTGGTCGTATACTTCTTCTGGAATCTCGCCGACTTCATATAATTTTTTAAAAATATTAGGAATATCTGTATAAAGATCTTTTAAAAAATGTTTTTTGAATGTATTAAATAATACTTTAACTGTTTTGTTATTTTGATATACGGGGTATTTCGAAACAAATTTGTCAAAAAACTCTTCGTGATCCATAATTTATCTCAATTCAATAGATAAGTACCACATTCAGGACAGTATTTAATATTTGATTTAGATGCATGTCCGCATGTTGTACATTTTATTTTAGTTTTAACATAGATTGGAGTTGAAACCAATTCACTTTGATTCGGTTTATAACCAGATAATTTTATAATTATCACATCAGCTTCATCGTAAGTAATTGAACTATAAGTATAGCATTGTTGTTGTGTTAAATCGGTGTTTTGGTTAAATTCAGAACCTTTAACAGTTAAACCGGAATCAGACACACAACCGTATATTGCACCAGATGTAAAATATATAGGTGGATAAGTTTCATAATATACCGGTTTATAATATGGATAAGTCCAACTATAATTTTCACGATAAAACTGATATGTTATGCGTATAATACCATCGTCAATTTTGTCACCACGATGGTCTGATATTTTTTCTGTCTTTTCAATAAATTTAAATTTATTTTTAATGGTATTATTTTCTACAAATCCATGTATCTCTGTATCTGAATTTGCTTTTAAATATATTGACGAACCATTAAGAATATCAATACCATCAATCTCAATATTCAGTTTTGCATCAACAACATTTAAGTTTTTAAGCATAATTGAATATTCTGAATTAAATGGTATATATACTGTGTTTTTATCTTCTCTCAAGATCTTGCCGCCATTTTTAATAACAGCAATAATTCTATTATTATAAACCATAGTTTCAACTCCAATCTATGACTTATTGTCTAAAAGTCAAAAAAGTATTTAAAGACAATATTTTAAAAATAATTATCGTTTTCTACAAATAAGTTATATAAATTCTCAGTATCTAATAATAAACTATTTAAATTAGATTCAATAGTTCTATCCCATATATATTCTTCAATTAATCCAGTATCAAAATTATAAACTAAAATAGGATTTTCAAAACTATATATAGGACTCATATTAGAAAATCTATATAGAAATCCATAAGGTTTCTTTAAATCATCAAATACTCTTACAAAATGATCATTACTAGTAGAATGTTCTTTAAAATAAGAAATTGCAAAATTAGAACATAGTGGGACTATTTTATCAATACAATATAAATCATAAAAATAACTATATCTATTATTTATATTACTTATTAAAATATTTAAAGCTTCTATTACACTCATTTTATATTGATATTCATTATAACTATGATATGTTTCTTTTTCAATATCGTAAATATAATGTTTTGATATTTTTAATTTACTTGTATCTTTTATCGGCGCGATCTCTAAGTCCATCTCATACCATGTCGCTTTCGGGTCTGAATGGTAAGCATTAATAGGAGTTCGAATATTTGATACTCGATATATTTCTCCAGCACTAATAGGTTCATAAAATACAACAATATCATTTATTCTCGGAACATTAATAGTATATGTTACAATAGATGTAACACCATCGAACATTTGACCTTTTCTTTCTGGAGAATTAGTACTAGAATTTACAATTGGAGAAATATTATATGTCGGTGTAAAATCATAAACATCAAATTTGATCTCTGAAATATTATATAAATCAAAAGTCGATTGTGTATCATTATGACGTATTGATTCATCATAATTGATATTAAAATATTTTATAAAAGTACTAGGTCTTTTATGATCGTCATAAAAATTAATTAATGATAAATAATCTTCATGAAATTGAGATACTAAAATCGGATCAGATAGAACATCATGAGGAACATCGATATCATAATCGATTTCTTTATATGAAATTCTAGAAAAAGTATCAATAAATTGTTGGTTAAAATGTGAGATCGACGATTCAGTATCTATATTTCTTAATATGTTTTCAATTGAAACAGCTGATTTCGTATCTGTAAATATTTGATCAAATTGTGATATTGGAATGTTCGTATCAACAATTATTTGATTGAAATTCGAAACTGATGATTTAGTATCCACAAATACATTATCATTAAATTGAGAAACGGAAGATTTTGTGTCAATATCTCTTAATACATTTTCAATTGAAACTGAAGTATTCGTATCTACAAATATTTGATCTGATTGAGAGATGGTTGATTTTGTATCAATAACTATTTGATACGAATGAGAAATAGAAGATTTTGTATCTATATTTCTTAATACATTTTCAATTGAAACTGAGGTATTCGTATCTACAAATATTTGATCTGATTGAGAGATGGTTGATTTTGTATCAATAACTATTTGATACGAATGAGAAATAGAAGATTTTGTATCTATATTTCTTAATATGTTTTCAATTGAAACAGCTGATTTGGTATCTGTAAATATTTGATCAAATTGTGATGAAGATGATTTTGTATCAATGTTTCGACTTTCAGGAATTGGTGTTGGTACGACAACAATATCATCAACAATTGGCATTTATATTTCTCGTTTTACACAGGATTTTGGGTACACGAAGTTTGAATCTTTGCGGCTATATAATTATTAACTGGTATTGATCCATCATTTATTACATTTGCTCTTGCATAGATCTGAATAACAACATCAGCAGAAGAAACATCTTGTGTTGGAAATGAAATAGTATTTCCCCAAGTTATTTGGTCTTCAGAAATTTCCCAATCAATACCAGTTTCTTCTGATAATATATTTATTTCAGCATCTGAAATGTTATCAATATAAGTTCCATCATTTGAAAAAATAACAAAAATAGTATTTGTCGAATTTCCGGTTATTGTTGCTGGAACGCCTGAACCATCTAATATAACAGCAGTTGATATAGGATCGGAATTATCACCTTCACTATAATAGTCAAATGGTGCAGTATTGTTTTTAGCTAATCTCATACTCATAATTAAAGAATCCTTAAATAGAATCTTAAAAATAATTTGAATTATCGTAATACAAACTAAATAATCGAATAATATAACTTAAAAAATTATTCAATTTAGAATCAACAGTTTTATCCCAAACATATGTTTCAACTATATTTGTTTTTAAATTATACAAGTAATAAATATTAGTATCAATATCTATTTCAGTATTTTCAGAAAATCCAGAAATATTCTTGGAAAGAAGTGTCAGAAATCCATATGGTTTCATTAATTCATTAAATAATCTAATTTCTGCATTATTCTTTCTTTCTATTTCATTCTTTAGATTATTAATTATTAAATTTGGAACTATTGGAACTAAATCGTCAATACAATATAAATCATAATAATAATTATAAAAACTTTGAAGATGTTTACTATAATAATTTAATTTTTTTACTATATCCATTTTAACTTGATATTCACTATATGTATGATATGCTTCTTTACTAATATCATAAATATAATGTTTTGATATTTTTAGTTTGCTTGTATCTTTTATCGGCGCGATCTCTAAGTCCATCTCATACCAAGTTAATTTTGGATTTGAATGGTAAGCATTAATAGGAGTTCGAATATTTGATACTCGATATATTTCTCCAGCATTAATAGGACGATAAAACACAACAATATCATTTATTCTTGGAGCATTAATTGAATAAGTTACAATAGATGTAACACCATCATATTTTTGGCCCGTTTTTTCTGGAGCGTTTACAGTTGAGCTTACAATTGGAGCTAAAACATATGTAGGAGTAAAATCATATATATCGAATTTGATTTCTGATATTTTATATAAATCAAAAGTCGATTCTATAGTATTTTGATAAATCGATTCATCATAATCAATATTATAATATCGAATAAACGAACTAGGCCTTTTATGATTATCATAAAAATTAATTAATGACAAATATTCTTTATGATATTGTGAAACTAAAAAAGGATCTAACAAACTGTTGTTATTTGATTTTGGTAATATAGAAGTCATTAATTGACCATCACGCATAAATTTTTAATTGAAAAAATCCTAAGTTTGTAAACGAATTAGAATATTCGTTCCAATCAGCTAATAAACATGAGTCATAATCTATTCCTGTACGATACATAACTGGAAGTTCAGATCCTGTTCCATATTTATTTTGTTGAATGCTTATTTCTATTAATTCTGATTGAATAACTCTACTTTCCATATACTGACCGGATTCTATAACTAATTTTTCATCATCATTAACACCTTCTACAACACCTGTTCCAGACCAAGTACTAATAAAAGGTTTTTGTGTGCTTTCTTTAACACTCGTTGTATGACCAAAACAACAAGATCTTGGCGATAATATATATAATGATCCACCTTCATAAGTATCAAGTATAATTGAATCACCAAGACTCCAAAAATGATCTATTTCTGTTGTTGGTGATTTTATTAAAAGAACACAATCACCAAGACTCCAAATTGAATTATATTCTGGCATTTAATTCACCGTCGGATTGGGCCAAACATAAAATTCACCACTTGCTGTATATTGATACATTTCCATTGACAATGTAACCCAACCATCTAATGCTTGTGTAAATGAAACTGTTAATGATTGTGACCAATCAGAAGTATTAGTTCTAGCAGTAATAGCAGAAGCATTAGTAGTCATATCAGAAGTTAAATCAGATTCTTTAATATAATCACATCTTAATTGAAGATTTCCTTCAGATATATCAAATGTACTTTGCACTTTATAAGTAATCGAATATCCACCAACAGTTAACCATAATCGATGATTATCAAAAATAATTAATTTATAGTATTTATTTAAATTACTTTGCAGTTCATAAACTCGTATAGCTTTTTCATTTCCACCATTCGGATCTACTAAAGGATGTAAATCACCCCCATCACAATATGGATTCGAAAGTGATCCATACATATCAAGTATCAAATGATAATGATTTATTTTATCTCGATTTTCAATAAATAATCTTGTAGCTTTTTTTGTTCCTGTTGCATTACGACCAGATATAAGTAAAGACGGTGGTAGTAAAGTTCCAGAAAATACTTTTACATTTGTTAAAGGAAAAGTAAAAACAACAAGTGTACCCGCTGTAGAAAAATCTCCATAAATTTTTGCATTACTCAATGTTCCAGAAAATAAATAACTATTGTTTTTTACAGAACTAGAATGAGTTGTTTCAAATTCACCACAATTTTGAAATGCTGTTTGACAATTTTCAATAGTTGAATTCTGAATGAAATTATTACAAGATGAATATCCTGTTGTGTTATTTAACACATTTCCATTATTTACGAAATTATAACAAGATGTCATATAACTAACAATAAATGATGTATTCGAATTATTAGTAAAATAAGTACAACTAGAAAACGATGTATAACTTTTAAATATTTCTCCATTATTTACAAAATCAAAACACGAACTAAAACAATAATTATCATGATCTAAATAACCATTATTTACAAAAGCAGAACAACTCACAAAAGCACTTGCTGTGTTTTTAATTCGATAATCATTTGTAAAATTAGTACAACTTTGAAATACAGTATAATTGGTGTCTACGTCTTTAGAATTACTAAAATTATTACAAGAATAAAAAAGAGAAGAATTTCCATAAGTTTCTAAATTATTAACAAAAGGTGTACGATTATTATAATATACATAATCACATCTACATACAAGACCGTTAAATGTTCCACCAGAAAAATATGCAAATGCATATGCAAAATTGTGTATTGATCCATTAAAAATATGATCAACACCATATTTAATGGCCATACCATATTTTGAAGTTAAACTATAAAAATTTCTTATCTCACAATTAAAAATACCACCATGTGTATCAGTCGATGAATAATTAAAAACACCATAACTAGTACTACTTGAAGTACTACTAACTATAACATTTCGACTAACATAAACTAATTTAGATCCAGAATATTGTGTTGAATCTGGTTGTGTATTTATAGATATTGTTGTTGGATTTATTGCTGTTATTCTATTGAGTTCAGTATCTATAGAATAACCAGAATCAATTAAATACATATAATTATGTCCATCAACAGTTGACCAATAAGGATCTAATGATGCATCTTCAACAACTTTAAGCGTTGTTCCAACACTAGCAGCGGTATATCCACCTAAAACTATAAAAGAACCAGTACCAGTTGATGTTATATCAACTACTCCTACATTAGAATATATACTTGAAAAATAAGTTACTTGAAAAGTAGTACCACTTATACTATACACCCAATAAGGAACTCCTTCTTCTAATCCACCAGGAAGAGTCCCACCAGCTAAAGGATAAAACATAACAGATGATCCATTTGACATCGGTGTTACACCGATGTCAATTCTATTTGTTTCTACATTTACTTTTGTAGCTGTATCAACTGTAAATTTGACACCATATGTATTGAGTGTTTTTACTGTTGGTTCACAAGAATGTAATGCAATATCTAAATTAGTAGCTTCACATCTTGAAGTTCCAATAAAAGAAATAATTGCTTTATCAGAAAATTGAAGTGGATCTGAATTTCCCCAAATACCATCAGAATTTACAAGTAATCTACCTCTATTAATATTTGTTGTACCTTGAAGATAAAAACCTGTTTTTATTTTTAAATATCCTGATGCTCCATTTTTCCAATAAAGCATTCCCGGTGTTTCACCACCCTGAATTGTAACGTGTGATAATCCAGTCCATGCAGATGTATCAAAATTCATCCATACGTTATGTCCAGCAGAGATAACTACAGCGTCACCATCTGCTGGTGAACCACCAGAACCCGCACCACCTGACCAGATAGCATCCGACCATGCTCCACTTGAAATTGTCGTTGCTGTAGCCATTCTAACTCCTGTTATTATTTTTATATTCTTATTTTTTATATAGAAATAAAACTATTATGGGGTATATTTTATTAATTTATTTTTATTTATTTAAAGGAGAACTACAATGACAATAAATGAAAAAATTGACGAGAATGAAAGAAAACCACTGAATGACACACAAGTAGTGGTATCATTTACGAAGCCTGACTCGTTTTTGATGCTCAGGAAATTTCGTAAAAAGACAACAGTGGTATCTCCGTTTGAGTTTAATGGAGACGATTATGAATCAAATTTCGTAGCTCCAACATCACTAATGCATCGGATAAAAAACTTTTATTCAATGATCGAACCCATGTCAAAATTCACCGTTTCAAACAGTATAAATTTTAACTGTTTATCGGCGTATCCAATCGTCGAATTCGGGGGTCAAACTCAGGGTTGGATTCATTACAATCACAGTCTGCTTTATCAAAAGCAGAAAGAAAAGAACATTAAAGTCAATCAGGTCGAGACTAAAATGTTGATTGGAAAAATTCCCAGTGAAAAAAGGAAATGTGGTGAGTTTGAGATCCAAAACAATATCAAATTCACCCTCAAAAATGACGAAAAACTGAAGGTATTTCCAATATTCTTCAGAAATGGATTCCTAATAGTGACGGTTGACAAAAATCGGGCGTCATTATATACCACAATAAACGATAGTAGTAAACTATTTTGTGGTATTTTGATGAATCATTCGGAAATCATGAAATTGGTTGGAAATGTTTTGCCGTTATTTCCAATCTTTCGGATCGATGTTAACGAAAGATTTTCAACTCTCTTCCTCAAAAACCTGAAAGACGGAAAACTAAAGACATTTGTAAATAGTCTTCCAAAAAAAGCGTTTGTGTCGATAGAATTTTGTTTTGATCAACCGAATTACAATATCATTACCCATTTGGGTAATGTTATCGAAGAAGAATAAAATTATAGCACTGGCGTTTGAAATATAGCGCCAGTGCTATAAGATGTAACTCTGACTAAGTGTAGTCGGTTCATCGTCTATAATTAACTCAATTGTATATGTATATTCTACATATACATTGTGATCTTTTTTTGATAAATCAAATGTTTTTAATTTAATATTTTTATCAATTGTTGTTCCGAAAGACATGATCATTCTATTCAATTCTTCTGACATATAAAGTTTTTGAATAGTAGTATCTTTCTTTTGGAGCAATTTTTTAACGTTACTCCCAACAAGACAATTGAATGGGTATTCACCCAATAATGTATGTAAATAATTGTACATATAATCAACAACTAATATTTTTAGATTTTCAATTGGTTTAAAATCACCAAGCTCTGTTATTTGAGGTTGAAAATCATAAACTGAATCTTTATAATCTATTTCTTTTTGTTGATTTATATCTAATATCAATTTTTGAACACTATAAGGCAAATCATCTAAATCATATTCGTCTTTAAGTGTTTTAATTGACAATGGTATTTTTTTATAAATTGATAGCGGTAGAGTTTTTAAATTAATAATCACTATTCAAATCTTTCTATTTTCTTTTTTTACGAGGGGCATTTTTAATAGTATTCATAGTATTTTGTGTTTCTTTGAACTTTTTTTTATCTTCTTCTATTTTCTGAAGTAGAATATCATTGAATAGTGGATATGGAATTTCACTCATTGCTAATAGATCTGATAATGTAGTATGTTCAAACAATGCTTTTGTTTGAAGAAACAGATCTATAAAATACTTATAATTTTTATTCCACGAATTCTCCACCAAATAATATTCTGCGAAAGAACTCTGTTTCTATATCAACAAAATACTTATTTTCATGTTCGCATTCATCACATTTTAATAATGTATAGAATTTTGGTATAAACTTTTGATATAAATCTGTATATTTCTTTTTAAATTCTTCTGTTACTTTTGTTGGTATTGCTGATTCAAGTACTGTTAATACTTCTTGTATATTACTTGATCTTGCAATTTCTTCACCTTTTTTCTTAATTATTATTGTTTTTATTTGGACCGCAAGATCTTCTGATTCAGATAAAACTGTATTTGATTCAAGATTTTCTCGAATCTTATCAATAGAAATAAAACCAAGAACTTGGTTGTATTTTTTTATCGTAGGGATATAACACTCAAAAACGTATTCATATTCATCGCCATAAGAACAAGCAATAGTATCAACAGTTTCATTAAATGGTGTTTCTCGATCCCAAAGTGTCATAGTATCTGGTCGAATAAGTTCTTCGAGTGTTATTTTATATTTGTTTTTCTTTTTGCATTGTTCACATTCAATTTCACGAATACCTAATGTACCATAAGTACTATTATAACAAGACCAAACAAGAAAGATCTTATCAATATTAGAAATTCTTGATTGAATATCATCGAATGATAATTTTACTTCACGATTATCATCCGTTTTCTTTTTTATTTCAACACCATTTTCATCGAAAAACTGACTGTGTTTATATAAACACTTAATCAATTCTTTATCATAATTTTGTGGTGACATCATAGCAGTTTTTAAAGCTTGATGATCACCTAATAGAAATGGAGTAGTTATTGCATTAATCTTTGCAATAGGAAGTACCATTTCAGATTTTTTAATATCTTTAATTGCTAATGCTACCTTCAAAAAATTATTGTCTAACATCATGCCTCCGGACACTTATTTCTTACAAAAATAAAAATTCAATATTTACATGTTATTATATAGAAATTATTAA
>CALEZX010000052.1 GCA_937928185.1 uncultured Caryophanales bacterium | reverse complement strand
TCAGGTTTAAACCTTGATATTTATGCAGGGGATTATATTAAAATTTATATGGAAGTTCTTAATGGGAAAGTTAATTATCCCAGAGTGAATATAGAAATGAAAAATTTGTAAATAGGAGATAAAGAATGGCGCAAGTTTGGAAATTAACAATTAAAAATTCTGGGGGCAGTGCAGTCCCAATTAATGATTTAGGTATTTCTATTCCGGCTTCTACTAATTATGTTGCTAATGATGGAACAAACGCAAGTGAATTTTCTCAGGTTGAATTATGTTCTTCGTGGGATTTAAAAGACTTAGTGGTTGCGACGACTTTAGTCGTTAATGATGGAACCGACGATTTAACGGTAGCTCAGGCATTAAGGCAATTATCAATCAATAATGATTTATCTGTTGATGAAATGGATGCAATTAAAAATGCTAATGCTCCAGATGGAACTAATTATTTTGCCACAATGGCAGATATTGGTGGTATTGGGCAGGATACATTAGATTCCGCTTATGACGGTGGGGGTTCCGGTGTAGGTAGAACAATTACAGCAGATGCTGGTGCTGTTAGAATTGAAGGACAGGCTGCTAATAATGCTGGATTAAGTATTGCTCCACGAACGACAAAATCAACAGTTCTAAATGAAGGCGATATTGAATTAATTAAAGATACTGATGGTAATATTGAAACTTGTATTTATGATGGAACCCGAACGAAATTACTTTCAGTCAAAGAAGAAAAGCATAGTTTTTCAGACGGAACAAATACAAAAAATCGATATGTTTATTATGGAAATAACCGATGTAATAAAGCGGGGTCTCCAGTTCAACAAAATAGCACTTTAGTCCGAGCGGTTGTAAAATGTGAAACTGCGGTTACTGCCACAGTTAGAATCAGAAAAAGAAGTGATTTAGTAACAGATATTGCTACGATTGCTTTAACTGCTGCAAATAGCGCAATAGTAGGCAATTTAGATGTTGATTTAACTGCTGGAGATGAATTAGTGGCTTATTGGGAACAGGCGACTGGAAACGCCGACTACCCAGTAATTTCCCTTTATACAAAGGCAAGATATTAAAAAGAGAATAAAATGATTATAGTAAAGAATATTTCGGGATTCTCTCAAGATATATCAGATTTAGGTTTCTCCTTAAATGCAGGGGAGTCCCGAATATTGTTTACTGACGAAATTGATTATGAATATACAATTCAAGAGATTCAAAATTCAGTAGATTTAGAAACAGGAATTATAAATAATCTTTTCATTTTAAATGATGGCGAAAAAGATTTAACAAAAATTGAATCTTTAGAAATTATTGGAACAGTAGATAGAAAAACTGTCGGTAATTTAATCGCAGAAAAAACGGCTGATATCAGAAGAAATACTATGACATTAGCTATTGAGTTAGAAGCTGTAAAACATCAAGAGACCAATAATATTTCTTTTTTTGTTGATAGTTTTGAGAACGCAGACGAAGTAGATGAAACTTCTACTAATTATATTTTATCAGACGGAAATATTAGAAGGAAGAACGACCCTCCGTTCAATGTTTCAGATACCAGTGATGTTCAGTTCAATCAGGGCACATATACTAACACGGAAGTTATTGAGAACAAAATCCGTAAATTACAAGTCGTACCAGGTGCGACAAACGTAGTAGAGGACTTTGAAGACGATAGTAATTTATATTATCAGGTTAAAAATAGGATATACTTTACTGATTTTGAAGACCAGGATTTGTCGTCATGGACACTTGATCCTAAGCTAGACAGAAATACTGGAATTTCCAGTATCAATATAGTTGGCAATTATGGTTTAAGAATTGACGGAAACGACAGAGCATACAGCCCGGTTTTCGATTGCAGTGGTAAAACCGGAATTAAAGTAAAATTATATTTAGCCGGAGTGTCATTAGATAATGCCAATGAACAATTAGTCGTAGGGTGGTATGACGGTTCAACGTGGCAAACTATTCATGCAGTAGGAAATAGCTTTAATGGTTACGTCACTTTAGATATCCCAGATGCATGGTTAGCGAGTAATAATCAGTTGGTTTTTGACCTCACTAATAACGCTACATTATTTGGCGGAACTAATGCTGGAAACGACTCGGGTTATGTAGATGATGTGGAAATATATTACATCACTAATGAACCGGTAGAATTAGTTAACTCGCCTTATTTTGTCAATTCTGGTTCGTATAGTGGGAAGTTCTCAGTTGATTTCAGTAAAGAAACAAATGAGTTTTATATTGACTTAAGTCCAGCTATTAACATGAGTTTAGATAAATACTTGAAAATTCGGATGTTTAAACCGGAGAGAGGTATTTACAAATACAAAATTACGTTGATTGATAGTTCCAATGCCGAATGGAATACAGGTGCTTTAGAGTTTCCGAGCAATAACTGGTTTACTCACCAGATACAACTAAGCGGAGTGACTGGGATTGATAAAACAGCTATCGCTAAAATAAAGGTAAGTTTAGAGGAAACGATAGGTGATTCTGTAT
Source organism: uncultured Caryophanales bacterium (assembly GCA_937928185.1). Classification (GTDB taxonomy): domain Bacteria; phylum Bacillota_I; class Bacilli_A; order Izemoplasmatales; family Hujiaoplasmataceae; genus UBA5603. The sequence continues at coordinate 888 of CALEZX010000052.1, read as the reverse complement.
TATGGGATAAAACCTATCAAACAACTGGTACCACATTCGATACGTTTTCTATTGAGGATGTAAATGCTTATCAGAGCTTTAGTGTTGATGAAACGATAACGGTTGGAAGACTGGAGATAGCGGTAAGAAGAACAGCTTACCCTCCCCGTGTTCCATTCTATATAGCCATTGCCAATGTGTTCGGAACCACTATGGCTATTGCCAGATTCGATGGAAATCAAGTTCCTGCAGCTAATGTAATAGCTTACATTATCGCAGATTTCGACGCACCTATTACTTTGTATCCGGGTAATACATATAAACTATTATTTTTCACAACAGAAGATACATGGGATTATTACTGGCAGACTAAACTGACTTCAAATAATTATTATCCCGAAGGTGATTTCTACTTCAATGACTGGGTAAACCCTAATGATTTGGTATTCAGATTGTTTTCTCCGAAAGTGAAAGAAAGTATTTATATCGATAATATCACAAGGGAAGCAGAATCTACTTATTCAGCAACCGGAAGTTTCGTAAGCCGTGCTTTTGATTTATACACAGCACCGTCGGCTATAAACTTACTGAGCTATATAAAGACAGGAACAGCGGATACTATTGCGAAATACGTAAGATTTGCTGCAACAGAAGCCGGATTAAGTAGCGCAGCATGGGTTAATGTAACATCTGATATTTATACAGGTATTCCACTTGGACGGTGGTTTCAATACAGACTGGACTTTTCAGGTACCGTTACTGATTCTGATTATATCAGCAACGTGGTTATGACATATTCAGGAAATGCTGCCGAGACAGCAACTATAATTGGAAAACAAATAACCGCCGAAAGTCAACCGAACACTTTTATATTTACTGTAAATGATGAGGTATCTGGAACAATATCCT
>CALEZX010000051.1 GCA_937928185.1 uncultured Caryophanales bacterium | reverse complement strand
GAACCTTTTAATATCTATTTATTTATAGTGTTGCACTTGTAATTATAATTTATCTGTAAAAAAAAGAACCGAAAATTCGGTTCAATTATTTATTATATATTTTTAACGCAGCCTGAGCCATATAAACGAACTGTTCAGGATCTAACGAAGCTCCGCCAATCAGTGCGCCATCGATGTTTTCTTTTGACAGTAATTCATCGATATTTTTCGGATTGACAGATCCGCCATACTGAATTCGTACCGTCTGAGCTAAGTCATTGGAATAAATTTCAGCGATAACACTGCGGATATAACCGCATGCTTCGTCCGCAACATCAGCTGTAGCCGTTTTACCGGTGCCGATAGCCCATACGGGTTCATAGGCAATGACAATTTTTTTCATATCTTTTGAAGAAACGCCGGCAAATGCTTTTGTGACCTGACGGTGAAGAACTTCATGAGTCAATCCATTTTCACGTTCTTCTAATAGTTCACCGACGCAGACAATCGGAATTAACTGATTGCGAATGGCTGCGAGGACCTTTTGATTGACGATTTCATCGGTTTCAAAGAAATATTTACGTCTTTCAGAATGACCGACAACGACATAATCGATATTGTAACTCTTCAGTAACGGACCAGATATTTCTCCGGTATAAGCACCTTCATCGGCGAAATGAAGATTTTGTCCGCCGATTCGTAAATTATCTCCCTGACGTTTAACAAGGCAGCGGAATAAAGGAGCCTGAGCCAAAATAACGGTATCGACTTCTTTAATAGACGGCATTAATGGAGAAACCTGTAGGATAAAAAACAATGCCTCATCCCTGGTTTTAAACATTTTCCAGTTTCCGGCGATTATTGGTTTTCTCATAATATCCTCTTAACTTAAAATTTTCTCGATATCTTCGATTGCTTTTTCAGCTTTATCGCCACTAGCGACTAATTTAATGTTTTCACCAGCCGGAACTGCTAAACTCATTAATCCTAAAATTGATTTGGCATCGATAGTAACGTTGGCATAGACTAATTTAATATCAACATCATATTTGCTCGCCGTTTGAACCATTTTTGCGGCGATTTGTGCATGTAATCCTGCAGTGCTTTTAATTGTAATAATCTTTTCCATGATTATTTCTCCTCTCTAATTGTTTATTCGCCTGAATTAATGTCCGCAGCCGCAATCGCCGCCACAGCATTCAGCGTCATCAAGCGATTCAACGCCTGGTAATTTCTTTCCTTCTAAATATTCTAAAGACGCGCCACCACCAGTAGAGATGTGAGTGAATTTATCAGCGTAACCCATTTGGATTGCAGCTGCGGCGGAATCACCACCACCGATAATTGTTTTAGCATCATGCATCGTTGAAAGGATTTCGCAGATGGCTTTTGTTCCTTTTGCAAAGTTTTCAAATTCGAAAACGCCAAGCGGTCCGTTCCAGACGACTGTTTTTGCACCTTTTAATTCTTTTTTAAAGAGATCAATGGTTTTCGGGCCGACGTCTAATCCTTCTTCGTCATCTTTGATACCTTTATAATCAGTTGTTCTGAATGGAGTATCATTTTTAAATTCTTTTGTTACGACGACATCGATAGGTAAGACAATTTTGCCGTTAGCTTTCTTTAAAAGATCAGTTGCTAAATCAATTTTGTCTAATTCGCAAATCGATTTACCAATATTATACCCTAATGCTTTCATAAAGGTATAAGCCATTCCGCCGCCGATTAAAATCTTATCTGCTTTTGCAAGTAAATTTTCAATGACCCCGATTTTATCGGATACTTTCGCTCCGCCCAAAATAGCGACGAAAGGACGAACAGGATTATCAACTGAACCGCCGATAAACCGAAGTTCTTTTTCCATCAGGAATCCAGCGACAGCCGGTAAATTCGCAGCGATACCGGAATTAGATGCATGAGCACGGTGTGCAGTGCCGAACGCATCGTTTACGAATACGTCGCCTAAACTAGCCCAGTATAAACCGAGTTCAGGATTGTTCTTTGATTCTTTCTTTCCTTCAACGTCTTCAAAACGGGTATTTTCAAACATTAAGACATCGCCAACTTTCATGGCGTCAATTGCTTTTTCTAACACTTCACCGCGGGTAAAAGGGATAAATGTGACAGGTTTTCCAAGCAGTTCGGACAGCCTTTTTGCGACCGGTGCTAACGATGATTTTTCCATGTCTTCTTTTGTCTCTACTCGACCGAGATGAGAAAACAAAATGGCTTTACCTTTTTCTTCAATAACATATTTAATTGTTGGCAAGGCCTGGACAATACGATTATCATCAGTGATGACACCGTTTTTCATTGGAACGTTAAAATCAACTCTGACTAAAACGCGTTTTCCTGTTAATACTACATCTTCTAATGTTTTTTTGTTCATGTGAAACCTCCTAAAAATGGGATGCTTGACCATAGATAATTATACTATTACTTGGTCAAAAATGCCACATTTATATATCGCAAAAACATGCATGTAAACACTTTCTTATTTTAACATGTTCAAATCCAAATAATCAATTAATTTTTTTGCGAGTTCTTTTTGTTTAATTAACCGTTTCAGATTATTTAGTACCAAGGTAGCCCCGCTTTTAAAATAGAGGGTGCAAGTATCATTTCTTTCATCAGTGATATGGGCTATCGATAGATAATTAATTAACAGAGTCGATGGTGAACGAAGGGGGTAATACTGGATTAATACCAATCCGTTATTAATGTAAATTGGAACTTTCTGACTACATTTCAGTATTTTTCTCGTCTGTTTTAAAATGGTATCAATACTTCTTAATGATTGCTGGGCCAAGTGATTTAAATACCCGGTCAACGCCTGATCAACTGTAACTTTGTGATTATCTGTAACGATTTCGAGTAATCCACTGGCTGTTTTTCTGATGTAATCAATCATAATATCACCAATTTAAATATACCGTATTTCTTCGTTTTTGATTTTGAAAAAGAAAAAAACCACCAATT
>CALEZX010000050.1 GCA_937928185.1 uncultured Caryophanales bacterium | reverse complement strand
GATTTTTGTTGAAAAAGTATTAGGATATCAATCTACTAAAAAATAAGAGGAATCAATCCTCTTTTCGTATACTAAAGCTAAGAGTTAGATTATAACTTTTGGCTAAAGACTTTACAAAAATAACGGAAGCGATATAATGAGGTCGAAGGGATGTTCAAACCCTGAGGCTCGACCTCGCAAAAAATCTCATACACTTTGAGTGTTTATAATGAGATACATCCCTTCCCAACAATGACCTGAAGCCAAGAGCCTAATCGCATACTCTTGGCTTTTTCTTTTTCCGACGGGAGAAAGAAAAAACTGGTGGAATAAAGGGCGTGCCTCTTTTTGAGAGAAAAACTCGTTAAAAAAAACGCTCATCTTCCACTCGAACTTGAGAACTTGTTTAAATCTAATGAGGACAAAGAGCCTGTATCAATGACGAAAATAAGAATAAGGGGGAGAAGGAAGAAAAAGAAGGGAAGAAAACGATGAAAGGAAATTGTATTGCGATTGATGTATCAAAAAACAAGAGTCATATTCAAGGGTTCAAATCATGGGATGAACCGATTTCAAAAGCGATAGAAATCAGTCATGACAAAGAAGGATTTGATAGAATACTTGAAATGGCAAACAAGATTGGGAGAAAGGAGGAAGAAAGAGCAAAGGTCCTATTTGAAGCAACTGGAATCTATCATCGCGGGTTACAAAACTATCTTGAAGAAAATAACTTACGATACTATATTGTCAATCCGCTCCAGTCAGCGAAATGTCGTAAACAAGATCTAAGAACGAAGAAAACAGATATGAGAGACTGCAAGAATCTGGCCAAGATGTATTACACAATGGAACTAAGAGAAACAACCTTAGAAGATGAGAAATACTACACGATGAGTCAATTGAGCCGCCATTACGAAGATTTACTAGGCCATCTTCGTAAAACGAAGGTTAGTTTCAACGAGACGCTGGATATTGTTTATCCAAAATATCAGGACGTGTTCAATCATATCTATACAAAATCATCAATGGCCATCTTGAAAAAATATCCCCATCCAAACCAACTGGCAAGAAAGGCTCCAGAAACGGTTGTCAAGCAGCTTTTAAAGACTCGTGAACATCTTGAACCGTGGTGCATGATAAAAGCCGAAGGTCTCATTCGTTATGCGAGAGGATGTGTATCGGGATGTAAGGAAACGGATATCAATGTCCAAATAATGATTGAGAAACTCGAAGACGTTGAGCACTATTTGGATTTAACAGCAAAGACATTAGAAAGCATGATTCAAATCGCAGAGACCATCCCCAATTATAAAGTCATTCAAACGATTCCGGGGATTGGCAAGAATTTAAGCGCCAGAATCATCGCTGAAATCGGTGATATCAATCGGTTCTCTGGTAGTAAACAACTCATAGCTTATGCAGGAATTGATCCAATCATCTATCAGTCAGGGCAGATTGATGGATTACACTTAAAAATATCAAAAAAAGGCAACAAACACCTTCGATGTCTATTATATCTAGCCGTCACAAGTAATTTGCGTCATAAAAATGAAATGAATACAATCCGTGAATTTTATAACAAAAAAACGCAGCAGGCACCACCATTGTGTGCCAAAGCTGCGTCCATCGCATGCGACAATAAATTACTTAGAATAATTTATGGCATGTGTAAAACAGGAACTGTATTCAAATAACTAACAACATTATACCATATTTTAAAAATTAACTGAATCCCCTTCAGTTTTTTTGACATGCATTTTTATTAAAATACATTTAATTCAAAAAAAACGTTGACAAAGATTATCTAATTTTTTTATCCTCATTATCTTTTAGGTGTAAAAATATAATCAATTATTGGTATAATAGATTTATGAATAATGAGGTGATATGATGAAGAAAAACATTTATGCAGCTTTAGCTATATTTAACTTCACTTTGTATCTATCGATGAAATCAATCTGGTCAGGTATTGAAGGAATGTTTAAAATCCATGCTCTGCAATATATTTTTTTAGGATTAATCTGTGGGCTTTTACTCTTTTCTATTATCATCAAATATATTTCAATCCATAACGGGTGGCTATATGGACTGATATCTTTATCAGCAGTATTTACGATAGCTTTATTTTATATGCTCTATTTAGGCATCGACAGTTACCGATATTTCGTCAGAGCTTTCGTCGAAATTCTTCTAATGTTATTCCTGATTTATGCGGTATATTTCTTTATTTTCAAATATCCGAAATGCCGATTATCCCAAAACAGGCCATATCAACGGATTCTTTTAGGCACTGTCATCGCTTTAATCCTTGTTGTGAGCTTTGATCTGGATTTTCATTATACGACTAACAAACCGGTTGTTTACGCTGTCGAAGATACTTATCAAATCGTATGGACGACCAGTACTCCCGCTTTAGCTTCAGTGACTGTCGGTGAGGATACCTACTATGATTTATATGCCGGCACAAGCCGTTCTGAAACAATGGTCCATAAAGTAACTGTACCGATGAGCGTTTTGGATAATGAAAAATTTTATACAATTTCTTCAACACACGTTCTTTTCAGAGGTCCCTATTCCGGAATTCTAGGCGGGAAAACCGAATTAACGTTTGCCTTTAAACCCGTTGATCTTTCCGACGGATTAAATTATTATACGCTTTCAGATACGCACACCCAAAACAAATCCGCAATCCAGGCTGCTTCATATTTTGGCGATGAACTTGATTTTTTGATTTTAGCCGGCGATATCATGAATCATATCGAAAGACCATCGGATGCGGAAGTGATTCTGAAATTAGGATATGAAGTTACGAAGGGAGAAAAACCCGTTATTTATGCACGAGGTAATCATGAAGTCAAAGGCGAATATCATGATCAGTTACACCGTTATGTTGGCAGCTTAAACGAGAAGTTTTACTACACGTTTACTTTATCAAACATCTTTGGAGTTGTTCTTGATTTAGGAGAAGATCACGCCGACGACTGGTGGGAATACTATGGAACCGCTCATTATGAACAGTACCGTAACGAACAGACCGAATTTCTCAATCAGATTATTACAGATAAACCTTATGACGACCCTTCAGTCGTTTACCGGTTGGGAATCTGTCACATTCCTGTAACCTTCGTAGAGGATGAGTATCTAGATACAATCCTTAATCAATGGACGATGTGGTTAAATGAAATTGGGCTGGATTTGATGATTAGCGGCCATAAACATCAACTTTTAGCATTTACCACGGATATTCCTGCTCTCATTCCTTTTAAATTTCATAAAAATTATGACAGTAACGAATTAACCGTAGGATATCGGACTAATGCCGATTTTGCGAATATCATTGCTTCAAGAAGAAGCATGGTTCAGTCAATTGAAAAGAAAGAAAATTTCTTTGGTAATGCTTTTACTGGACTTGCGATTGAAGCAGACCTACTACTTGAAACCCAAAAAATTACTTTTACAAACTCAGATAATCAGACCGTCAGCGTCGTCGACCCATATACAGGCGAAACCTACGAACACTACAATATCACCTTTAATCCATTTAATTAATTACGTTGGATTTTCTTTGAAAATCAGGTGATTTTGTGGTATGATATTCTTATCCGATTTTGAGGTGACGTTATGACTAAATTAGAACAATTAGCCAAATTAATTTATCCTAATCTCGACTACACGCTCGAGGATTTAGAAATTAAATATCCGAAGAGAAACTTAAGTGAAGGGGCGATGGTCACCAGATTCGCTCCATCTCCTACCGGTTTCCTTCATACCGGTTCTTTATTTGCTTCATTGATTTCATGGCGAATGGCCAAACAATCAAACGGCGTTTTTTTCTGTCGGCTTGAAGATACCGATACAAAGCGTGAAATCGCCGGAACAGGGGATTTAGTCCTAAATGAATTAGCTGTATTCGGAATCAACCCCGATGAGAGTTTTATTCAGGGCGGAGACTACGGTCCGTACCGTCAGAGCGAAAGAAAGTTTCTTTATGATGCGACAATTTATGATTTCATACTAAAAGGAAGAGCCTATCCCTGTTTCTGTTCTCACGATACGTTAAATCAGATGCGTGAGTATCAGGAATCGATTAAAGTCAATCCCGGTTACTACGGTGAATATGCAATCTGCAGAAAACTATCGGTTGATGAAATGATTGCGAAAATTCAAAACAATGAACCATACGTTATTCGTTTTAAATCGATGGGACATCACGATAACAAAGTCAGCGTTTTTGATCAGATCAGAGGTCAGTTAGAATTAACTGAAAACGATCAGGATATCGTTATTATGAAAAGTGATGGATTACCCACTTACCATTTTGCACACTTAGTCGATGATCATTTTATGAGAACTACACATATTACTAGAGGAGAAGAGTGGATGCCTTCGTTGCCGATTCATTTAGAATTATTTGAAGCTGCAGGATGGGATAAACCGCTTTACGCTCACCTTCCGGTTATCATGAAACTTGAAGACGGCAGAAGAAGAAAACTTTCGAAACGGAAAGATCCTGAAGCGGCTGTATCGTACTTTTTAGAACAGGGCTATCCGATTGAAGGCATTATGGAATATTTAATGACGATTGCCAATTCTAATTATGAAGAATGGCGGTTAAGTCACCTCACTGATGATATATACAGTTTCAATCTGGCTTTTGATAAGATGACTTTAGATGGAGCGTTATTCGATATCGAAAAAGTACAGTCGATTTCAAAAGAAAGACTAGGACTGATGAGCGCGGAAGAAATTGCGACTAAAGCTTTATTATGGGCGGAAAAATATCAAGTAGAATTCGCCAAGGCTATTCATCAGGACTTTGATTATTTTAAATCAATATTATCGATTGAACGCGGTGGAGAAAAACCCAGAAAAGACTATATTCGATACAGTGACATATACCCAATCATCGACTTTATGTATGACGATGTTTTCGAAAAAGCTTTATCGACTGAATTGCCTTTTAATCCGCTTTTTAATAATGATTTAAAAATAACCGTTTTTAATACATTCTTAGCAAATCCTGCCCTTGATTTGAATGAAGAAGAATGGTTTAATAATCTTAAGGCTTTGGCAGGAACATGTGGATTTGCACAAAACGCCAAGGAATATAAGAAAAATAAAGAAGCTTATATCGGACATGTCGGCGATTTTGCGGAAATCATCAGAATTGCCATTTCCGGCAGGAAAAATACTCCTAATTTTTATCATGTATTAAGAATATTGGGAATTAATAAAATTAAAGAAAGAATTGAAAAAACGATCAAGACTTTTTAAGTCTTAATCGTCACTGGCCCATTGGAGAAACGGTTAACTCATAGCCCTCTCAAGGCTACATTCACGGGTTCGAACCCCGTATGGGTCACCAATTATATTTTATTAGTCTGTCTCGCATGAGAGACAGACTTTTGATTTATTAGTATCTCTACATTTTAATTTAAATCATTACTTTTACTATGAATTAAAGAAATGTGAAAAGTCATTTTTTTAATTTAAGTTTAATTGTATGATATAATATACAACTAGAGAGACTATAAAAAGATAAATCTTTTTAATTTGATTTTATAGATAATAATCTATTTAAGATATACTTAATATGGAGGACATATGAAATTACATTTTACCTTCAAGCACGTGATTAGAGCAATAATATATTTATTAGGTATCCTCGTAACCGGATTAGGAGTGAATGTCCTGTTAAGAAGTGCACTTGGGGCAGGAGCTTGGGATACTGTGGTTTATAACTTAAGAGCCTTTTTTGACAATATCCTGAAGCTCAATGTTACTTTAGGCACCGTCAGTTTTATCATTTATGCGATTGTACTGGGAGTGGTGATGATATATAACAAAAAACTAAAGTATCTTTTTGTTTTAATTCCCATATTTGGAATATCATTAGCCATTGATTTTTGGGATTTAATCGTTTTAGGAGATTTTTATCCACAATTATTTTCAATCAGGTTATTACTTTTCTTCGTCGGTATCTTTGTTCTGACTTTAGGATTATCATTAATCATTGTGACTAAATATCCGGCCATGGTATTTGATGAATTAACATTAATCATGATGAAAATATTTAAAAATAATCAGTTTTTTAAAACCCGGATATTCATCGAATTGTTTGCGATCATCCTTGCCAGTATCTTTGGTTTTATCAGTCACATAGGATTTGGGGCTGTTAATTTTGGTAGTTTTATTTTAGCACTGATTATCGGTCCAATGATTGAATTACAACTTAAATGGCTAAAATTCACGACAAAATCCTTGTTTGTTTCTTAACAATAATCTATATTTCAAGAACATTTTGCTCTACTTAAAAAACACATTCATATTATATGATAAGACTCATCGCATGATGAGTTTTTTTATCGGTTTTTCCTTTTTTAATACTGATTTTATTGTATAATAGAATTAGTATTTACTTAGAAAGAGGGCTAAATATGAAGGTGTTAGTGACAGGAGCGAATGGATTCCTAGGAAGTCATGTCGTTAAGAAACTTAATGAATCAGGATATGAAGTAAGGGCTTTTATTTTACCCAACACTTCAGAAGATTGTTTAGAGGGGCTATCATATGAAGTTTTCAAAGGTGATCTCCTGAATGTGGATGACATTTCAAATGCATTGGATTCCTGTGATTATGTTATTCATACTGCCGCTGTAACGGACGTTTGGCCATCTAAAAATCAAATATCTTGGAAAATCAATTATGATTCAGTATTACAGCTTGTTCAGGAAATCAAAAAGAAACCGATAAAAAAACTCATTCATGTCGGAACTGCCAATTCATTTGGATTTGGGACGATTAAAAATCCCGGGACAGAAGAATATCCTTATAATTGTAGTAAATACGGACTTGATTATATGGATTCAAAAAAAGCTGCGCAAGATTATCTACTAAATGAAGCGAAAAGTGCAAATCCTCTCCCCGTTGTTATTATTAATCCGACTTTTATGATTGGCGAAAATGATTCGAAACCCGGACCTGGTGAAATGATTATTTCCGTCATGACCAGAAAAGTACCCGGATACGCAACCGGTGGAAGATGTTTTTCTTCAGTTAAAGATGTCGCTCAGGCCTGTGTAAACGCGATAGACAAGGGCCGGATTGGCGAATGTTACATTACTGGCGGAACGAATATGTGCTATAACGATTTTTTTTCTTTAATCGGAAAGCTGACTGACGTCAGACCACCAAAATTTAAAATTCCGACATGGCTTGCCATATTGTTTGCTTCTTTGCTTGAATTTTTTGCTTTTATCCAAAAAAAGAAACCAAAAATGTCTCGTTCTATGGCAAAAATTTCTGGAGATGGTCATTATTATTCTTCTAATAAAGCGATTAAAGAAATTGGCTATCAACAGAGCAACTTAGAAGACTCTTTATCAGAAGCGATTCAGTGGTATATAAGTCATGGTTATGTTCAAAAAGGAGACACCGATGAAAAACCTAAAGGATAAAATTGTTCTCATTACCGGAGGAAGTAAGGGTATAGGCAGAGAAACAGCGAAAGCATTTGCGAAATTAGAAGCCCAGGTTATCATCACCGGAAGAAGAATTGAAGAACTTGAAAAGACAAATAAACTCATTAATTCAGAATATGGTAAATGTGATTATTTTCAGGGCGATGTAACTAATACTTCTGACTGTCAGCGAATTATTAATGAGATTATCACTAAGTATCACAGAATTGACGTCCTTATTAATAATGCGGGCATGAGCATGAGAGGATTATTTTCCGAAACATCGCTCGAATTATTCAATAAAGTCATGAATATTAATTTTACCGGGGCCGTCAATATGACGAAAATGGCATTACCTAGTCTTATTGAATCTCAGGGAAGCATCTTATTTATTTCAAGCCTTTCAGGACTAAAAGGAATTCCAGGCATCGCCCCTTATTGCACTTCAAAAATGGCGTTAACGGGTTTTTCTGAATCCATCAGAGCCGAACTCCATCATCTTCATGTCCACGTAGGCATTATCTACGTCGGTTTTACGGAGAATGATGAAGATAAAACAATCTATTCTGCGAACGGAGATAGAATTCCTTTGCATCGCGATAAAAATAATGATACGCAACAAGGCGTCGCTAGAAGTATCGTGAAAGCCGTACGGAAAAGAAAATCGATAATGTATCTGACTGCGCTTGGAAAAGTTACAAATGTCTTATACCGTCTTTTCCCAAGGTTATCTAACTATCTACTTCGAAAATTCTCAATGAAAAGTGAGATGTACAAATGATGATCAACCATACCGAGATATCACTTCTGTTAAATGATGAAATGATTGCGTTAATTTTATATTCTATTCTCTATCTTACTTATTATTTCTGCAGCGACTTTCCATTAATCAAAAAATTTCGCCAACGTTTTAATGAAACGACTGATGATTTTGAACAGTCAGTCTATTTAAGACGAACCCTCGGGTTTATACTTTTAGGTTTAATTCCATTTCTCGTCGCATTACTATTTTTTGATAAACCGATTTCTTCATATGGCATTGGATTACCATCAGGACGGTATGCCATCCTATGGTTTTTAATCCCGACAGTAGTCCTCGGACTTGGGAGTTTCTTTCGATCGGGTAAAAAGATTGACACAGCTTATTACCCGGAAGTAAGAAAAACAGAATGGACCAAAAAAAGAACAGTTTTAAATTCCCTGTTCTGGATGATTTATTTACTGGGGTATGAATTCGCTATCCGGGGATTTGTCTTTTTTTCCAGCCTTTATGCTTTTGGATTATGGCCCGCAATCATTATCAACAGCGTAATCTATAGTTTCATTCACATCTTTAAAGGTGCAAAAGAAGCCTATGGAGCATTTTTCCTTGGAATCTTATTCTGTTTAATAACATATTATACGAATTCATTCTGGATTGCTTTTATCATTCATGTATTAATCGCAGTTATTAATGATATCAAAGCAGTAAAAGCTAATCAGCTTAAATAAATTAGGTGGCAATCAGCCACCTAATTTTTATCTATCTTTATTTTTTATCATTTTTGTTCTGAAACTTGAAATGACCGTCTTTATCCCAGAGTCCCCAATATGCGCCATATTCTCCTTCATGGTCTATTTTCCATGCTTCATCGAAAGAAGAAAAATAGAAAAGCTGAATGCCCTCTCGTTTCGTCCATTCAATCGTTTGAATGAAATAACGCATGGCATTTTCATATGAAGGCACAGCCGCTCCATATAGATCACCTTTAGTCGGCCAACCCGTCTCGCTGATGATGACCTGTTTGCCCTGTGAGTGTTCTTTCGCTAATTCATACATTTTTTTCATATATTCAATAGCGATTTCGATAGAACAATGCTCCCAGAATGGATAACAGTTCGCAAATATAACGTCACATACTTCGACAATTTCCGGATAATTAACAAACATATAGTAAGCATCGACATAACCGACGGGGATAGAAGGAACGGCCGCTTTAACCTGTTTGATATATTCTACCAGCTGTTCAACTTCCAGATCTTCTCTTAATAATACTTCATTGCCAATCGCAATCATATCTGCATACCCTGACTTCGCAATCGCGATTGCATTCTCAATTTCGATAGCGTTATTTTTCAGATCAGAATCTATCCAGACACCGACTAATGTTTTCAGCTGTTTTTCATGAGCGATTCTCGGAACTTCCTGATTGCCATGTGTTGTCGAAAAAGTCCGAACCCATTCTGTATAGGGACGGATTATTTCTAAACGGTCAGCGATTTGCTTCTCGGAGATGATGACAGCTTTGTTTGGATCCTGCCCCTCTAAATAAGGGCTGAAGCTGATGCCGGATATTTTATCGTTAATTAATTTTTGAACAATTTTTTCTAATTCTTCACGGTGTTCACTAATGGTGGGCTGTTTCTTCAGTAAATAGCGATTGACGTTTAAGTATCGCATCATTTCTTTTGGTTTTGACATTAATAAATCTCCCTTATATTGTGATTTTTATTATATTATAACTTATTTTTATAATAATTTGCATATTTTGCCATAACATTGTCATAATTTGATGTATTATTAGTAGTATATATAAGCAAGGAGAAGAAGCATGAATAAACCGATATCAAAAATAATGATAGCATTTATTTTATTGACGCTTACATTAATTACTGTTCCGTTCGTAAAGGCTAATTCTGGTCCCCCCGTTAACGTTGAAATAACAATAACCAATTTTGACGTTGATTTCTCATTCGATTTTTTAATTCTCCGCGATACTCCTCCTACTGAAGCAGAAATATTGACGGCGCAAACGCTAATCACCGAGAAAAAGCATTACCCTTTCGATAATTCATATTTTAATGAAGATTACGCTCTATATCAGGATAGCGAAGGATACATATCCGGAATGTTATATAGTGATATAAATTATTTTTATTTAAATACTTTTAATCCTGATAAATATTATGCACAGGCGTGGATGAATGTTCCGAGAGAATTCAAAATCCTGCTTTATACTTCTGAAGGTAAAATTATCACTTCTGAACTAATCACAATGAGTCAGTTCGATTTCCGTTTGACTTATGATTTAACCGGCGTTGACATGTCGACTAATCAAACCAATGTAGGAACAATCTCCGGATTTATCGGAAATCCATGGAAAAATATAACGACTTGGGTCAATTTTCTTTTAAGATTAACCCTGACACTTTTCATCGAAATTGCGATATTAGCCCTATTTCAATTTAAAAAGAAATGGACTTTCTATAAAATAATCCTGCTTAATATCTTTACGCAGATTGTTCTGAATATAGTTATAATATCGGTATTCTATTTAAGTTACGACAATTCCTATGGTTTTGTTTTCACCTTCATTGTCGGTGAAATTCTGGTATTTTTAGTAGAAGGCATATTTACGGTATTATTTATTAAAGAAAAGCGTACATGGATTAAAATGACGTATTCGTTTACTGCAAACGCAGTTTCGTTAATAGTAGGACTGTTAGTTGCTTCATCATTATCATTTATCATATAAGTAAAAAGATGGCTGCTATTGAGAACAGCCATCTTTTAATTACTAAAAAATTAATCGAAAATATCTTTTATTGCATTTGAAAGAGAATTTAATAACGATTCCTGATTCATCGGTGTTGAAGATTCATTAGATGAAGTAGTTGTATTCGCTGTACAACCGGTTAATACAAATAATGATATAAACAGCAACAACATTAAAAGTATTTTTTTCATCTTTATTCACCCACTTCCGTATAAGCTGATATCTGGATTGATAAACCAGTTTCCAGTACATAAGAGCCAGTCATTGCCGTAAATTCTAATCCTTTGTTATCAAAGAAAGACCAAGAAGCGTTGGCTATATCTTCAAAAACAACCAGTTCCTGCGACTGAATAGACATATCTTTATGGACGCCTACTAAAGGATCAATTAGGATATGTGATGCGAAACCATAAGATCTTGAAACATTGGGATAATAAGTGTAATTATTGATTAAGAACCGTGCAATATCAATTTCATCCGCCCCTGTGACAATCAAAATATTCGCAGACCCTGATGATGGAACGCCGTTTGAAATAAACTCGAGAGTACCAACATAAATCGTTAATATATCATCGATTTCAACGTGTCCGTAAAGTAAAGATTCAGAATTGACTGCTTCCGTAACTTCAACTGTAAACTTATAAGCTTCTACAATGGTAATTGAATCAAACGGATAGTAAATGTCTTCGGCTGAGATTTTGATTGAATACAGTTGTGTTCCCATAATTAACATCATAACCATTAACATTATTTTTTTCATTGTATACCCCCTTTTATCTTCATCATATCACTTTGGATTTAGGCTGTCAATTTGATAAACGAATCTCAAGATTATTTTGAATGAATGAATAAAAGCAGATTTATTTTTGAATCACTGATTGTTTGTGTATCTTAACTGTATTATAATTAGCATAAGAATTTGCAGTTAGGAGCGTTTCTATGAAGAAAATAGTCATAATGATTATGATTTTAACGACTGTTTTTTTGACCGGATGCATTGATAAGACAACAAGTGAAAATCAGCTTAACAGTCTATCTTATTATGAATTAATACCTTCGATTATCCTTGGGTCTTCTCAACTGAATCCAAACGAGTATATCAGGGAGATATCATTAGGTGGAGAACATTCTGCCCTTTTCACAACCGATAACCGGTTGTTTATCTGGGGAAACAATGACCGCGGGCAATTAGGATTGCAGGATATCACTTCTCAGTTGACGCCAATTGAAATCACGGAATCACTAAGTCTTCAAAACGAGGAAATGATTCAGTCTATCTCTCTGGGTCAACGCCACACTGGAGTATTTACTTCTGATAATCGTATATTTGTCTGGGGATGGAATTTATATGGCCATCTTGGAGACGGAACGAGGACATCTCAAAGTTCACCGGTAGAGATAACGAATCAGTTCGTTTTTGATGCTGAAGAAAAAATCGAAGAAATCGAATTTGGATATACCCATTCTTCCTTAATAACTTCATTGGGGAAGGTTTATATCTGGGGAAATAACTCGTCTGCTCAATTAGGAAACGGAACGATTGACAACTCTGCTAATCCCGTTAATATAACTTCTTTTTTTACCTTAGATAATGAAGAAAAAATCGTTGATATTTCCTTAGGATACGTCCATTCACTGGCACTTTCATCATCAGGCAGGCTATTTGCCTGGGGGAATAACGCTAATGGGCAAATTGGCGACGGAACAAATGAGTTGCATACAACGCCGCTTGATATTACCGGTTTTTTAAATTTAAATACAAATGAAAAAATAATAAAAGTATCAGCAGGTGAATTTCATTCAGCCGCTATTACTTCTCAGGGAAGATTATTTACCTGGGGGAAGAATAATTATGGACAAATTGGCAATAACAGTTTGAATAAACAAATAAGTCCTCTTGATATTACAAACTCATTTGCATTGAATGAAAATGATATTTTTTCATATTTGACCTTAGGCGACTCTTACTCAATGGCAGTGACTGAATCTAAACGCGTTTATATCTGGGGATCATTGACCGATGGTTTTGTTACGCCTGTAGAAACAGGTGACAACTATCTTATCCCTCATGAACTGACAAATGAAATTGAATTATCACCTTATGAACAATTCATCAGTGTATCTTCCGGTGGAGAACATACTGCGTTGATTACTTCAAAAGGCAGATTGTTAATTTGGGGAATGAATCAATCCGGTCAGCTCGGAAACGGTAATAAAAATGGATACTTATTGCCAATCGATATTACTCAGACAGTTTATGTTTCGCATCTAATTCATTCTCTGGACATAATCAAAGAAACCGTAATACCGACATATTTACCGGAACTAGATAAGTTTATCTTTGACGGGTGGTATACAAATGATACATTAAGCAGTAAGTGGAATGATTCCCTTATGCCAGATAACGATGTATCACTTTATGGAACATGGCATTATCTGCCTTAATAAAAGAGAGGATTATTACAATGATAGAATTATCAGAAGCTATTCCATTTGCTGATAAAGCAAATACAGTTCTAAAAAATCATTATGTTAAAACTGTGGAAGTATTAAATGCTCCTCATAAATTTGCCTGGTTAAACCATCATCCAGACGAATATCATAAACGGTTAACGAACCGCCAAATCAAAGAAGTCAAAGCAAGTTCTCATTATATCCGCTTTATTTTCGATGATTCTAATGAAATAGCGATTGGTGAAGACGTTGTAATGAAATATGGTATAACCAATTCGATTGATCCTAAAAGTCAGTTACTTTTACATTTCTCAAATGGATATTCACTATCATTTAAAATAAAACTATATGGTTTTATCTTTCTGGGAACAGAAGAAGAATTAATAAAATCGGAGCCTTATTATGCAAAAGCAGTTAATGCTGTTTCACCTTTGTCAGATGAATTTACTTATGATTATTTTAAAGAAAGAACAAATATCTCTTCTGATAAAGGCAGTCTGAAACAGGCTTTAGCAACAGAACAGCATATTCCCGGATTAGGAAACGGATTATTACAGGATGTCCTGTTCGATTCTGGATACAGCCCTAAAAGAAAATTATCTACGCTTAACGAAGCAGACAGATTGAAAATATATCAGTCTGTCAAAACAAAAATTAAAGAAATAGTTCTTCTCGGAGGAAGAGATTTACAGTCAGATATGTTAGATACTCCTGGAGGATATGAGACGTTAATGACGACTTCACGTCAAACTTGCCCAAAATGTCATGGCAATCTTATAAAAGAGGCTTATCTTGGTGGGAAAGTCATATATTGTCCTTCGTGTCAGAAATAAAGCCGCAATTCTAATTAATACCTACAAAAAACCCAACTCCTTGTCTGAGTTGGGTTCAGAGTGTAGACAAAAAGGAACTTAGTTTGGAAAAACTAGGTTCTTTTTTAAT
>CALEZX010000049.1 GCA_937928185.1 uncultured Caryophanales bacterium | reverse complement strand
AACCGAACGTTTAAGCACGTTCGTATTTTTCTTTATTCCATTTTTTTCCAAGTAGTCGGTCTAAACCGTAAAGGCCATAGCCCAGCCCGATATAAACAGCCATAATCAGTCCAATCCAGGGGAGAATGCCTAATAATCCATATTTGTCGATATCTAAAAAATAATAAGGATAAGAACTTACGCTTTCGCCTAATTTGAACACCCCACCGATTGCCGCATAAACAAGGGTATATATCCAATATGTCAAAGGAATAAATAGCCATCCGAATGGATCTTTTTTCTTTATTATGCGATGTTCAGTGAAAAAAAGATAATCACCGAAAACCATTAACGGCGAGATATAGTGGACTAGCACATCCGAAAACTGTAAAAACCGATTATCGTTAACATAGGATTCAAGATAAGGATGAAGCAAAAAATGATAGACTAAGAACGTTAGAAATATCATCACCGTAAATCCGGCTTTTAGCCTTATCAAACCATCAGTTAAGGGAAGATTCATCAGTTCTTTGACAAAAAACAAGATAATGATTATCAGAGCAGCGATATTGCTCTGAATCGTATAATAAGAGATTGTCATATAAATCGGTTGGTTTAAATACATGAAATTCATAACAATTCCAAGACTGCATAAAATAATCAGTGTACCTTTATAAATCAGTGATAATTGTCTTTTCTTCAGTTTCATTTTCTCGACTCTCCCATAAATCGTTTTAATGGACTTCTGTCAAAATCACAGGTTTTGCCTATAGCTTTAATGATTTCTTCTTTTCTTTCGGTAAAATGTTCAAATGGTTTTAATAGGACGACATCTTCTAGTTCGTCCGGACGGATCCGGAATTTACCATATACCGCACCAATGAACATTCCTTTATGTAGAATATAATACATCGGTTCAAAATTCGTTTTCGGAAACAGTTTTTTTAATGTCGGTTCCATTGCTTTTACATAAAAATCATTTTTATTTAATGCAAAGAAATGGTCGTTAGTCGTTTCTAAATCAAAACGATCAATATTGAGATAATCCTCTTTACCGATGAATCCTAAGGCTTCTCCTATGCTTAAAGATAATAGTTTCTCTTCTTTAACCAACTCTTCAGCTGCTTTTAATAAATCCTTTTTTGGAATTTTATAAAAACTCTCGGCCATCGATATTTCGAACCATCCCATTAAAGTCTGAAAGCGTAATAAAATTATCTTCAGTGCTTCAATATAAGTGTAACGATTAAAATCGACTTCAGGGAATTCGCTCGGGAACCAGTAAAAACCCCTGTCCCATTCCACGCTCTTCTGATCTTCAAACACTAAAAAAGCTGTTTGTAACTTATGTAGATAAGGGGTAATGTCTTTGACATACATTCTTAAGACTTCTTTAATCCCTTTAACATTAATTGGTCCTTCATGTTCGATAAGCGAAATGATTTCGCTCATTTTTGGCGTGAATCTCTCAATCTTTTTCTGATAAATCGCAATAAATAATTCAATTTCATCGAAAAAGACGTATCCGACGCCACCGTTTTGAAATCTTCCTTTGATGATTTCACGGCGGCTGCGTAATTTATCATTATAATGAAAGTCAGAAAAATCCGCCCGATGTTGAATCACAGGCGGATTACCAGGCATAGTCCAGTACATGGTCATGACAGGGCTCATCAATTGGAATAATTTCAAATATTCATCGCGGTCTAAGCGTTCATTAAATCCCTGTCTTTCCATTCTTAACGCAAGTATCTTATCTATCAAAGTAATCATCCTTTAACCCAGTCAGGTTTTTCTTTGCGGAAATAATCATATTCATGATACAGTTCTTCTTTCCGCGCTTTCATAAAATTAACTTCACTTTCGCCATACGGTTCAGCCCAAAGAATTGAATACATGGCGTTATATGCTAAATATATTTTAACTTTTTTCCAAAATATTTTCGGGATGCCGTCAAGAAAATAGCCGTTTAAAGTGCCTCTTGTGAAGGGAATCGACGCTGTCTTTGAAAATGTTAATACACTTGTAAATTCTTTGACGTAGTCTTCATAATCAAAACGGTTGAAATCGATGATTCCAATGTTTTGATTTTGATCGATGGTCATATTCCCCATATGAAAATCGCCATGATTGAGACGTACATTCATATCTTTAAGACAATCGATATTTTCTTTAACATATTGGATAGGAACGATATCCTCTTTGTTCATATAAGAACTTTTCTCGTATTGTTCGAGACGGTTCAGGATTTTTTCTTTCATTTTCGTAAAATCAGATTCCTGATACAAATTATGAGTCAGGTGATGAATCGACCAAAGAACCCGCCCAGTCTGATAGCCTAACCGGTACTGAGTAGCCGGAGGTAGTGCCGGAATGACATGAATAGCATCTTCGCCTTCAACGTAAGTGAGAACCATTAGAATCATGTCTTCAACCATCTGAAGTTCAATAAACTTAGGCGTATTGACGTTCAGGGTGCTGACAAGTTCAATTACGCTGATTTCCTTTGCTTTGCGTTTGAGCATGGAAATATCAGATACTCGTAATAAATACTTCCCTTTTTGACAGTGAATGATATATTTTTCATCACCGCTCCAGCCTTTATCGATTTTCTCGAGTTTTTCTACAGGAATTAAATCCGCAAAACGGTTTAAATCAGCGATTTTTAGTTCTCTCATTTTATTTGCCTCCTGTTATTCTGATACTTATATTATAAGCCATATAAAGGATAATTGCCAACATGAGAAGCGAAAATAAATAAAAAAACACGCTTAGCGTGCTTTTACTGAAATGAACCATTAGATTGAAAAAGATCAACTAAATCTTTGATTAATCCGACATTTACATTGATTTCTAATAAAGGATTGTCCGGAATACCGCTTTTTAGATTAAAATCGAAGGTATCTTTATTAGTTTTTAATGCGATATATAGATAATTGTGGAGAAAAGAAATCGAAATCTGGTCTTTCATTTTATTATCTAAATCCAATAGCTTTTCCATAAAATCAGGTTTTAATATTTTAAAAGCCCCTAAATCTGATTTTGAAAAAATCGTAAATGCCTGATTAAAATCAATCGACTCAGTTTTGATTTTTTCGTATTTTGGAAATGACCAAGACGTAATAAAACGCTGTTGCGAAAGACATAAATCCGTCACAAATGGTTGTTCAAATTCCAAGCGGATGACTCTTCCTTGAAAAACCGTCACGACCGTCGTCGATTTACCGGTGCTGCGGACTTCTTTTAATGTAACGTCAGCGGATTTAAAGCCAACGCCCTGATATTCACCCATGAATACATCCTCACTTGAATCACGGTCAGCGTGCTGAAGAACATACGAACGGTATAGTTCAGTTTCCTCAAACCCACCATGAATATTAAAGACCGATCCAGGTCATAACGATACAACATCGCTCGTTATATACTTTTCTTTATACTGATATGATACATTTTTAACTTGTCAAGCCGCGCTCGAGCCCATGATT
>CALEZX010000048.1 GCA_937928185.1 uncultured Caryophanales bacterium | reverse complement strand
AAGCAGTTGTGGAATAATTCTATACAAACAAAAAAAGTCACAAATTATTGTGACTTTTATTTTATCAATTAACAATTACAACGGATAATAATTTAAGTTAAATGCTTCCGCAACGCCTTGACAAGTAATTTTACCATCGTAAGTGTTGACGCCAAATTTTAGCGGGCGTGAAAGTTCGATTGCTTTTTCCAATCCGTTTTTAGCAATTAAAAGTCCGTAACGAATTGTCGAATTATTTAAAGCGATGGTTGATGTTCTCGGGACTGCACCTGGCATATTAGCTACGCAATAGTGTGTAATTCCATCAACGTTAAATGTTGGATTATCATGATAAGTAGCCTTAGAAACTTCGGTCGACCCACCCTGGTCAATCGCAACGTCGACGATAACTGATCCTGGACGCATTTTTTTATAATAATCGCGTTTAATCAATTTCGGAGCTTTTGCGCCTGGTAATAAAACGCCACTGATAACCAAATCAGCTCTAGAAATAGCTTTTTCAAGATTTTCAGAATTACTGTATAAAGTCGTAACCTGATTGCCGTAGATATCGTCAATATAGGTTAATTTTTTCAGATTAACATCAAGGATTGTGACATTCGCATTGAGTCCAACGGCCATCTTAAGGGCGTTTTCTCCTACGACACCGGCACCGATAATTGTCACGTTTGCTCTCTCAACACCAGGAACACCCGATAATAAAATTCCTGATCCGCCAAATGGTTTTTCAAGATGTTTTGCCCCTTCGATGACAGCTAATCTTCCGGCAACTTCACTCATAGGTTTTAAACAGGGTAATCCACCATCTTCAGTGACGATTGTTTCATACGCAACGCTTTTCACTTTACTAGCGATTAAAGCATTTGTTAAAGCTTCATCAGCGGCTAAATGAAGATACGTATAAAGAATCAATCCTTCACGAAAATACTGATATTCTGGCTCTAACGGTTCTTTAACTTTTACGATCATGTCTGACTTAGTCCAGACCTCTTTTGCATTATCAATGATTGTAGCTCCGGCGTTTAAATAATCGTTATCGCTAAACCCTGATAATTCTCCTGCTTTTGTTTCAATTAAAACTTTGTTTCCCGCATTGGCATATTCTTTGACAGCACTTGGAGTCAATCCAACGCGGCTTTCATACTTTTTTATTTCTTTGACACATCCTATTACCATTATTTCACCTCTCATTTTACCTATATTTTATCAAAATGTTAGGGTTTTCACAAGAAAAATCGGTATGAATTTCTTTTTATTTTTTGGCGGGCTGATAATAATCGTAACATCATAAAAAAAAGGGTTTTTTACCCCTTAATTTAGATATCAATATCAACAAGCTAATAAATAAATCTGTCTTGCGTCTTCTCTTGTAAGTTTCTTAAAGTTGCCCATAGGAAAACTGCGGTTAATATCGAGTTTATCTAAAAACTTCTCGATGTCTTCTTTCTTTGCACCGATTTCAGCGAATGTCAGCGGCATCTTTATTTCTTTATAGAATGCTTCTAAACGGGCAATCCCTTCTAAAGCGACTGCTTTTGGATTATCAGGCTGATCGGTTACGTCAAATACTCTTACCGCTAACTGACGATATCTTTCCACATCACAGTCAATTGTATATTTCATATATGCCGGAAACATCACTGCTAATCCCGCTCCGTGAGTAACGTCATATAAAGCTGATAATTCATGTTCAAGACCGTGTGTACTCCAGTCTTCTTCCCTGCCGACACCTAATATGCCATTATGAGCAATCGTTCCGGACCAGCAGATCGTCGCTCTTGCTTCATAATCGAGAGGATCTTTCATAATAACTCTAGCAGCATTGATAATCGATTTTAAAGTAGCTTCGCAAAGGCGATCGGTCAGTTCAACGTTTTTAGTATGGGTTAAGTAACGTTCAAAGATATGCGACATCATATCGACAATCCCAGCAGACGTCTGATACTGTGGCAAAGTATAGGTCAGTTCCGGATTAATAACCGCAAATACCGGTCTTAATAAATCGCTGCCCATTCCTCTTTTTAACATTCCGTTTTCATGGGTAATAACAGTTGCGGTCGATGCTTCCGATCCCGCAGCCGGAATCGTTAAAACGACACCGACAGGCAAAGCGTCCTTTACCCAGGCTTTACGGTCATATAAATCCCAGAAATCGCCTTCGTATTTTACGCCGGCGGCGATGGCCTTCGCAGAATCAATGGCTGATCCTCCGCCGACCGCTAGGATAAAATCAACGTTTTCTTTTTTGACTAATTCAATCCCCTGATAGACTAAACCGCTTCTCGGATTAGGTTGAACTCCGCCAAGCAGGATATAATCGATATTTTCATTTTTTAAAGCAGTTTCAACTTTGGCCATGAGACCGCTTCTGATGACGGAACCTCCGCCGTAATGGATGAGTACCTTTTTTGCTTTTGCTTTTTTTACGAGTTTTCCGACTTCATTTTCTGTGTCTTTTCCAAAAACAAATTGGGTTGGACTGTAAAATTTAAAATTTTCCATATAATCACTCCTTATCTTTATCATTATAACATAGTTGAAGATTGAGTGCAAAAAATCAGATTTAATCCAAAGAAATCCTCTACTGTTACAGTGAATTATGATATAATAAATTTGATGATTGAGGGAGGGATTAACAATGAAAGATTTAACCTGGATTAAAAACGGATACTTTGCTCACCGCGGACTTCATACAAAAGATTTAACCGTTCCGGAGAATAGTATCACTGCATTTAAAAAAGCAATTGAAAAAGGCTTTGGCATCGAAATGGATGTCAATCAGTTAAAAGATGGCAATATCGTTGTATTCCATGATAAAAATCTGTTAAGGCTTTGCGGAAAAGATATAGCATTAAAAGATTTGACTTATGAGGAAATAAAAACTTATAAAATACTGAATACTGATGAAACAATATATAAACTCGAGGATGTTTTAACAATCATTAATGGTCAAGTCCCATTATTAATCGAGTTAAAACCCTATGGAGATAAAGAATCTTTCTGTTCAAGGTTCATGGAAATCATGAGTAAGTATCATGGCGTATGGGCGATGCATTCATTTCATCCTTCTTATCTCAGTTGGTTCAGAAAAAACCGTCCGGAAGTTATCAGAGGACAGATCAGCGAGTACTTTGAAGATGATCCAAAGATGAAAAAAATTACGAAATTTCTGATGAAACATTTATGGATTAACGTGGTATCCAAACCTGATTTCATTAATTATGGCATTCATAACATGCCTAATAAATACGTTAACCGTGCTCAAAAAAAAGGAATCGTCGTCATTGGATATGCGGCGAGAAGCCAGGAAGATTTCGACAGAATCTCGAAAATGTATTCCCATCCGGTATTTGAATTTTTCGAACCAAAAAGATAAATAATGGCGTATCTCAAAATGAGGTACGCCAATTTTTTTATTTATTTGATTCAGTTAATCCATATCGACGTCGAAAGATTCCAAAACAGATTCTTTTCCAATGATTTTAGCGTCGCCGTGTTTAACAAAGAACATTGTGATGAATGCTGCACCAACGAATAAAGCAGAATATGGGAACAATATCTTTCTGCCAAGAGCGTCCATCAGGATACCGGAAAGAATCGGCGTTAAGATTTGCGCAGCCATCGAGAAAGTATAATAATATCCTGTATATTTACCGACGTTAGATCCTTTTGACAGTTCGACAACCATCGGATAAGAGTTAACGTTAATCGTTGCCCAGCCAATACCGGTTAAAGCAAAAATCAGATACATGAAGAAACTGGTGCTTTCGGTAATAAAGAAGACTGAACCGAAGCAAACCGTCAGAAGCGTAATACCGATAAGAATGGTTTTTCTGCGGCCGATTTTCGTCGCGATGATACCGATTGGTATGAACGCTGCTAAAGCGGCGCCCTGAGCGATTAATAATGGTAAAGAGAATCCCATACCTAATACCTTCGGAGCATAATCCGAAAGTTTCGTCGTTACGGCGTTATAGCCGATAAACCATAGAAAGACAGAGATTAATATTAAGAAAAGCGATCTTTGTTTTTCTTTTGATAAAGTTTCTACCGATTCGTGTTTCTCTTTTGCCTCATCTTCTTCAGTTAAACCATATTTGATATCTTCAGCAATCTTTTCTTCCACTAGTTTCGGTTCTTTAACTTTCCATAAGAAAATAGCTAGTAAAACAATCATCAGGATACCGACAGAAACGAATGCTGGCGTATAGTCAACGTAAGACTTTTTATCAAGTGCGAACACTGTTAATAATACGATTGATAAAATACCGCCGAATGTTCCCATCAGATTAATAATCGCATTTGCTTTACTGCGCAAAGGTTTAATGATAACGTCAGGCATCAATGCAACAGCCGGTGAACGGAAGGTCGCCATGGATACTAATGCGATAAATAATACGACGACGAAGACGATGAATACAGCGGGCTGACTCATGGTTTTATCCCACGCGGCTGCCGATAATGAAGCGTCGTAAATGCCGTCATAAATTTCATCCGCCCAGTAAGAATACTGCGCCTGATTAAATCCGCCGTTTGTCCGTGCACTTAAAATCGCCAGTTCCATATTTAAATACACATTTTCATACCAACGGTCATATTTTCTTTGTGATATTTCACCGTTTGCCAAAGCAAGGTTCATATCTGCAAGTAACTGATCTTCATTCAGCGTTTCCCATTTATTAACTGCATTCGTAAAATCAACAACCCACTCAGCATATGCTAAGTTAGCGGCAATTTTAGCGGCTTCATATTCGCCCGCTTCATACTCGTTATTATTGTTTTTCTTTTCAATATCAGCCAACTCTTTATCAAGAGCAGCTTTTCTTGTCGTGACGTCGCCTTTGAAAACGCCGCCGAGCATTATCTCTTTTTCTTCAAGATAGTCTTCATATTGATTGACGATTTGCGTTTCCTGTTCAATCATCGTCGTCTGATAATTATCAGCGAAAGATAACGCTACGAACGCAAAAGCCGCAACGACGGTACCAATGATGATATAAGGCGTTCTTCTTCCGAGTTTGGAGTTTGTTTTATCAGATAATCCTCCAAATAAAGGTAATAAGAATAGAGCTAAAACATTGTCAAACGCCATAACGACGCCAGACCAGGTTTGGTTCAATCCAAATTTGTCGATGAGAATTTTAGTAATAACTGAGTCATAGGTTTGCCAGAATAGCGAAATCAAAAAAAAGGCCAAGCCAACAAAAAACACTTTTTTAGTATCTAACTTCATAAAGTTCTCCTTGAACGTATTAAATTTTTACGGTTTTCACCGTGGTGTTAAGTATATTATAACACGGCTCTTTTAAATAAAATACTCAATAAAAAAGAAAAAACACCCTCAGGTGTTTATTCGAGATGGATTTTTCCGGCAATGAATTTCAAAGCCTCTTCATTGTACTTGGTCGGTAAGAACTGTAGCGACGTTTTTTCTTCCATTCCTGATTTGATTTTCAGAGCGAGAATACTTCTCGTTTTAAAAAGCATAAATAACCCAATCAGAAAGAAGAACGCTGAAACGCCATAGATGTAAAGTGAGTAATTAGCGGCTATCGGCAGATAATTGACTAATAAACCGCTGTAATTGCCATAAATCAATGCACCGAAAATCAGCACAAACAAGAACCCGATAAATCGTTTTAATCCAGTTCCTCTTGGATATTCAAGATAATATTCAAACCGATGAATTGAACGGATATCAATTTCGTTCATCATTCTTCGTCTGACCTTTTTTCCTTTTTCAATTTCCGGCCCGAAAGTGTAAATGATTAAACGTTTGGTCGTTAACATCATCGAACACTGCTTATCTTTAGCCTTTAAATTAGGAAAATTTTTTTGAATCGATTCGTTTTTCTGAAGGATGACATTGCCCTGTACGTTATTTCTCATCGGATCAACTCCTAAAAGGAACTTTATTTATATGTATTTTAAACTATTTTATGATATTTATCAATAACTTGACAAATAATGCGAAAAAGCATCGGTAATTTATTCTTTACTGTATTTTATCTTCTGATGATTAACCATTTTCGGATATGAGAAACGGCGTATCAGTTGTTCGATGATCACCGCGATAATGATTAACAATATTGTCCAAGCGAAAACCACTGAATAGTCGAGATTGACTTTAGCGAGATATAACGCATTGCCAATTGACGATTTGGTCTGTGCTAAATATTCGGCCATCACTAAAACCTTGATTCCTAACCCCGCAGACTGAAGTAACGATGTTTTTACCTGCGGACCTATCAGGGGTAAGTAACAATATCTGACACCGTCGATCAATGAATCATCTTCAAGTAAAAAGACATCGATTAATTCCTGTTCAATATTTTCTATTCCATCGGAAATGGATTGGAAAATAATTGGAAAAATCATTAAAAAAGTAATCAGGTAAGGCGTTATTTTAAAACCAAAGATAATTAACAGGATCACAACGATAGAAATCACCGGTATTGTCCTTAAAACGGTAATGACCGGTCGTAATATGAGCCTGACCCGTAAATTCAATCCGGAAATTACGCCAAGAGTCACTCCAAAAAAACTCGCTATCGCCAAGGCAATTAATAACCTGAAAAGTGTAGATAAAATTGCTTCTAATGAAGATGCTTTGGTCAGTAAATCAAAAAACGCCTTGAAGGTTTGTAATGGTGATGGCAAAACAATCTCATTGGCGATGAGTGTTGAAAACAATATCCATATTAAAAATAAGACGAAAACACTCCCTATTGACCAAAGGTTTTTTTTCATGATGACTCCTTACGGATGATAATAAAAATCATCGTCGGGCAGACTATTCCCGATTAATGCCGGATTAATTGATAAAATCTGGTTAAAATAAGTTTCCAAAGCAGTTTTGGAATCTGAAGCAGACTGAAACTCGAGATGACTGAAAGGAATGGCGGAAGCAACGATTTCTTTGGTAAAACCGATTTCTAATGTTTCGGCTAATTCTCCAGTCTCTATAGGTTTTTCGTTAGCGGTATCGATTGAATTCTTTAAGTCATCCAAAAACTGATTAATCTGACGTTTAGTTAAAGTTTTCAAAACGAAGACGCCCGCCTGCGGATAACTCGATTCGTTCGTAACCGACTGATAGACGGTCTGTAAGTCAATAATTTGAAGATCCGTTACTTTTGATTTTATATTAGATAATGTCGGTTCAGCCACCATCACGATTTTCGTTTTGTCAGCCATAAAAATGGCTGCGGCGCTCGCAACACTGTCCACATAAGTAAAGTTCATCTCGATATCAAGCGATTGGGATAAAAACTTCATAATAATGTCGGAAGTCTGATTCTGTCCGAAAACAATGATATCCTGATTGGACAGACTGCTCATTTCAAAAGACGTTTTCGCGGTTGTTACCAAATAGTAATTGCCCCAGACCACCGTGCCGGCAAAGAGGTAATTAGAACCGCTTTGGTATAATTTAGCGCCAAGATTGGTCGGTGCGAAAATAACGTCATGCGTTGGTGTTAACGCTGTAAAAGCCGCCACCAACGGATCGGCACCGTTCACAACATCAACTGAGTAATCGTCGGAGTTTTCCTGTAAATATAACTGCGCTAACGTAGGAGACCCCGATGGAACAATGATTCTTAACGATTCTTTTGACCGGCATCCGGTCATAAAGAATACAGAAATAAATAAAGAAAATAATAATAACAGTTTTTTCATGCAGCACCTCTTATGAAGGAAAGGGACTTTACCGCAAAGCAGTTCAGTCCCTTTCGCGTTTAGAATTTTGTATAGTAATCGCGTTTATGATAATGGGTATGTAATAATTCATGAGCTTCATGCGAAGCAGGATGTTTTAAGAATTCTTCATAGACTTTTTTTACCGCTTCACTTTCATGTGATTTACGGAAAGAAGCATTTTCATCTATATTATATAATACTTTAGCACGTTTTTCACGAACATCGATTTTTTCCTGAAGTTTTGCCGGTAAAATCGGTTGTCCGCCGCCATTGATACAGCCGCCGGTACATCCCATAAATTCAACGAAATGATATTGTTTGTCCGTTGTTTTTAAATGTTCTAAGAACTGACCGATGGCTTTTCCACCATGTACTACTGCAACGTTAACATCAATACCTGAAACTTTATAAGTAGCTTCTTTGATGTTTTCAAGTCCGCGAACGTCATTAAATTCAACCGGAGTGGAATGTCCTTCTAATATTTCGGTTACTGTTCTTAAAGCAGCTTCCATAACGCCGCCGGTCGCTCCGAAGATTGAAGCTGCGCCAGTGTATTTTGCTAATTCGCCATAAGGTTTAATCGGTTCTAATTCATTGAATTTAATTCCGCGATGACGGATTAAACGGGCTAATTCTCTTGTCGTTAAAACGATATCGACATCTTTGTAACCATCGCGTCCCATTTCCGGACGTAAAGCTTCAGCTTTTTTCGCTACGCAGGGCATAATCGATACTGAAACGATGTTTTTCGGATCTAAATCTAATTTTTCCGCATAATATGTTTTAATTAACGCTCCAGCCATCTGTTGCGGAGATTTACAACTGGATAAATTTGGAATGAATTCAGGATAATATAATTCTAAGTAATTAACCCATCCCGGAGAACAGGAAGTGAAGAGCGGTAAAGTTCCGCCGTTCTGAAGACGGTTGATAAACTCCGTTCCTTCTTCCATAATGGTTAAGTCGGCTGTAAAATTGGTATCCATGATTTCATGAATTCCCAATTCTTTTAAAGCCGCAAACATTTGTCCTTCGACGTTCGTTCCGACTTTATAACCGAATTCTTCACCTAAAGCCGCGCGGACGGAAGGTGCAACCTGAACGATAACCGTTTTTTGCGGATCGCGGATAGCCCGTTCAAAGGTTCTGATATCATCTTTTTCACGTAATGCGCCGGTCGGGCAGGACTGAATGCATTTACCGCAGTAGATACAGCCTGCGTCTTCTAAATTATGGAATAGTGCAGGACCGACATAGGTTTGCGATCCTCTTCTGTTAAAGTTCAGAATACCTAAACCGGTATAATGTTCACAGGCGGATACGCAGCGTCCGCAGAGAATACATTTAGAAGAATCGATGACGATGGCTTTCGACGTATCGTTCATCATCGTTTCTTTATGTTTAAATAAATCGACGTTTGAATAGTCGTTATCAACGCTAAAGCGACGTAATAAATCTAAAAATTCACAGTTTGTTTCTCTTGAACATTTCCAACATTCAAATTTATGGTTAGCTGCTAATAATTCAAGATTTGACTGAACTGAGTTATAAACGTCTTTAGAATTCGTCGTTACGAACATTCCTTCAGTTACTTGCGTACGGCAGGCAGGTTTTAACCCTTTTTGTCCTTCGACTTTAACGACGCATACGCGGCAGTTGCCTTCTTCGTGAATACCTTCTAGAAAGCAGAGTCTTGGAATATCTACATTAGCCATTTCAGCCGCTTTTAAAATGGTATAATCGGAAGGAACCGAAACTTGAGTTCCATTAATGGTAATATTGACGGGATTAGACATTTTTCTCACGGCTCCAATCTTCGGGTTTAGAAGAGATTGCATTGACTGGGCAGGCTTTCTTACAAGCGCCGCAACGAATACATTTCGTCAGATCAATTGAATGTTTTTGTTTAACTGATCCGGTAATTGCATTCACAGGACAGTTCTTAGCACATTTTGTACAGCCGATACATTTATCGAGAATAACATAATTCGTTAAGTTCGGACAAACCCCGGCAGGACATACTTTGTCGATGACGTGCTGTTCATATTCCTTACGGAAATGTTTTAGGGTTGATAATACCGGATTTGGCGCAGTTTGGCCAAGTCCGCAAAGTGAAGTATCTTTAATCATGTTGCCGAGGTATTCAAGAATATCAAGGTGTTCCATCGTTCCTTCGCCGGCACAGATTTTATTGAGAATATCAAGCATTCTTCTCGTTCCTTCACGGCAAGGAGTACATTTGCCGCAGGATTCGTCAACGGTAAATTCCAGATAGAAACGGGCTACGTCAACCATGCAGTTGTCTTCGTCCATAACAATCATTCCGCCTGAACCCATCATCGATCCTAACGCTACGAGATTGTCAAAATCGATTGGCGTATCTAAAGATTCTTCAGTAATACATCCGCCGGAAGGACCGCCGGTCTGAACGGCTTTAAATTTTCTTTTATTAGGGATGCCGCCGCCGATATCATAAATAACTTCTCTTAACGTCGTCCCCATTGGAACTTCTAGGAGCCCTGTATTCGCAATCTTTCCACCAAGCGCAAAGACTTTAGTCCCGGAAGATTTTTCAGTGCCGATGGATTTAAACCAGTCTGCGCCCTTTAAATAAATAACAGGAACGTTTGCGAATGTTTCAACGTTGTTTACGTTGGTCGGATGACCCCATAAACCTTTGACTGCAGGGAAAGGTGGTTTTAATCTTGGCATGCCGCGATTGCCTTCGATTGAAGCCATTAATGCGGTTTCTTCACCGCAGACGAAAGCACCGGCGCCAAGTCTGATTTCTAAATCGAAATCAAAGCCCGAATTAAATATATTTTTACCAAGCAAACCTAATTCTTTTGCTTGTGCGATGGCGTGATTTAAACGTTCAACCGCTAAGGGATATTCAGCACGGCAATATACGTAACCTTGATTTGAACCAATGGCATATCCGCAGATTTCCATTGCTTCAATAACGGAATGAGGGTCGCCTTCTAGTACTGCACGGTCCATAAATGCACCTGGGTCGCCTTCATCGGCGTTACAGATAACGTATTTCTGTGAGTCAACGGATTTTGATGCAAATTCCCATTTCAATCCAGTTGGGAATCCCCCGCCCCCACGGCCTCTTAATCCGCTCTTTTTCATTTCATCGATGGTTTCTTTTGGCGACATAGTCGTCAAGACTTTACCGAGTGCCAAATAACCGTCTTTGGCAATGTATTCATTGATGTCGAGAGGATTGATGTTACCGCAGTTTCTTAAAGCGATACGTTTTTGTTTGGAATAAAACTTTAACTCACTGAAGTTTTTGACTTTTTGTTTGTCAACCGGATCAGTGACGATTAAACGATTGACCGGACGTCCTTTTAAGATATGTTCTTCAACAATTTCACGGACATCGTCAATGCGGACATGAGAATAGAAGATTTCATCGGGATAAACGATGACAACCGGTCCTTTTTCACACAAACCGAAACATCCGGTCATAATGAGGCCGGCTTCTTCTCTTAAATTCATTTCAGTTAATACTTTTTCAAATTCGTTACGAATTTCTTTGGAATGGGAGCTCAGACATCCCGTACCGCCACAGATTAAAATCTGAATTCTTTCTAACATATGGTCACACTATCTTTTTATGGTGCCAAGCATGTAACGATCTAAACGCTTGCCCATAACTATATGTTCTTCAACAATTTCTGCGACCATACGTTCTGAGACTTTCGCATAAACTGTTTTCGTTCCGTCTTTTTCTACGATTTCAACAATCGGTTCAAATGCACATTCGCCCATACATCCGACTTGTGTGACGATAACGTCGGATAAATTACGAGCTGCTATTTCTTCTAAAAATTTGTTCATGACCGGTCTGGCTCCGGCAGCGATGCCGCATGTCGCCATCCCAATTTGAATACGAATACCATCTTTATGGTAACGCATTTCCATGGTTTTTTTTGCCTGGTCACGGAGTTGTTTTAAATCCTCCAGTGTTTTCATAGGGCCCTCCTAAGTTTCATTATGTTGTCATTAATATATGATTTTAAATACGCCATCACCTGAGGTTCGGTAAAGGGTACGCCGTCTAAGATTGCTTTAAATGTACCGCTACTGAATTCAAACCTTTCAGTTCCAACTTGGTGAGAGTATTTTAATTCCTTTAAATCCGGATGAATCATTAAAATAAAGAGTGTTTCAGTCATATCGCCTAAAGGCGGAGTGTTGATGTGATTGAGCTGAAAATTAACTTTTAGTGTCGTTCCCTGACTGACGATTGATGTTACCGATAAATCACCTTCGGCGAGATTAGCGGCCATTTTCAGAAAAGGAATTCCTAATCCGACTTTTCTGGTCGTTCTCGTCGTAAAGAACGGATCGGTCACCTGGGCAACCATTTCTTCCGACATTCCCTGTCCGTTATCCTTTACAATCAGGGTCAATTGATTGGCAAGGATATCTTCACAGATGCTAATTTCAATCATATCCGCATGAGCGGATAATGAATTCTGTGCGATATCTAATATATATAACGAGAGATCATTCATGGTGAAAATACCTAAAAAATGCATCAATTGTCAAACTTTCTAGTTCAATCGTGTTATGCATTGCTGGCTCAGATATGGCGAGTAAGTCATGGGCATCTGAGTTAAAAAGGATTCTGAACTGCGATAAGCCGTCTTTAAGAGTGTTTATTTGATCGCAATTCGTAAGTTCAATTCCATCACAAGGATAGAAATTGATGTTGTCAAGAATATGGGTATTAGGCCGGTCGACATGAGCTAATATGACGAGATGCTGAAACGGTTTTAAATGGTTTAACAATTCATCGTAAGTCATTCGAAGCGGTTCGCTTGATATATTTGGGTAAGATTCAATAATATTATCTTCATTATCGGTGAGGCTGGCCATTCCGTAAGGATGGTTAAGCGGAGTGCGATAATTTTCGAGGATATTTTCAAATTTTAAAGCTTCTTCAAGGGTTTTAAAATAGATTAAAACATGATGATTTTCCTGCGTCGATATTTCTACGCCCGGGATGAAAAGAAAATCGTAACTTGAAGCTAATTCTGTTAATAACGGCAATTGTTTCATACTGTTGTGATCTGTCACAGCAACGATTTTTAAGCCTTTGAGCATCGCCATATTGAGAATGTTGTTTGGCGTCATCAGGCAGTCCGCGCAGGGGCTTAAAACCGAGTGAATGTGAAGATCATACGGGTATTTCATAATAAACCGCGATTCTTGAAATCAATAATGACTTCATGAGTCTTTAATGACGTTTTAAATAAAGCAACCGATTCTTCATTTGCCTTATCAATCATCGCCTGAGTAATCGTCTGATTTTCAGTGATGATGATAGCAGGTATTTCTAGTAATACCGCAACCGCAATCGTATTTAGATTTGAGATAACGGTAATGAGCGTACAGCCTTTAGAAGCACTTTTCATAACAATACTTAAGAGGTCGCCGGCATAAACCTGATGAAACTCCCGATTGAGCATCATGGTATTCGTTAACAGCTGGTAATCCTCCGAGAGGATGGCATTAATGTTCATCAAAACTGTCCTCCGTGATAAAAAATTTCAGTTTCAGTATTGTTCCGTTCGGATCAGAGATAATGACCATTTCATCGCTGGAGTTTTTAATATTGACAAGACCCATTCCCGCACCGAAACCGTTTAAACGCGATTCTTCATTTGCGGTCGTATATCCTGGCGTCATCGCTAATTCGATATCATTGATTCCCGGACCGTAATCGATAAATTGTAAGTAAACGACATTATCGACAATCCTGAAATCTCCGTAACCGCCGACGCTGTGGATAACGATATTGATTTCGGCTTCGTAACAGGCGACGCTCACTCTTTTGATGAAATCAAAATTAAATCCGAGTTGCTTTAATGACCGTTTGATATCTGAAGACATCATCCCTGCATGGTCAAAATCAAACGGTATAATTTCATAATGCTTCGCTACGTTATTCATTTTTTTGCAGTGATGCCTTTAATGCCTTCGGCATACAACGCTCCACTGAGATTAAACATCGTTAAGTCAGTACCGATAAGAATAATATTTGATTCGTTCGCTAATTCGATGACCTGATTAGCAGGTACTTTACCTCTGACTAAAATCACTACACTGATATCTAACATCTCTGCCGTTCTGATCGACTGATTCGTCGTTAATCCCGTAATTAAAACTGCATTTTTTAATACATTTTCATCGCGGACGGTGTTCATAATCATCAGTGCGTCACTCATTAAATCTGAACAGAACCCGAAAGTTATATCCTTTTCTGGTTGAAATAACTCAGGAGTATATACTGTGCAATGATATTTTTGAACAATGGTTTCTAGTTTCATGAAGCGGTCCTCAAAGAGGCGACGACTTCTTTTACTTTTTGAACCGTTGAGTTACCATACACATGACCATTAACAGTAATAACTGGCGCTAAACCACAGGCACCGATACATCTTGTGGCCTGTAAAGTAAACTTTCCATCCTCTGATGTTTCCCCTGGTTTGAGCTTTAATTCGTCTTTGAAAGCATCTAATAAGCCGTTAGAACCCCTGACGTAACAGGCGGTCCCAAGACAAACGTTGATGACGTTTTCGCCTTTTGGCTCAACTGAGAACTGACCATAGAATGTCACAACCCCGTTAATCTTAGCGATACTTTCATTTAATCCTTCCGCAATGATTTTTTGTACCTCGATTGGAATACATCCAAAAATCATCTGCGCATCGTGTAAAGTAGGCATCAATGGACCCGGTTTTAGTTTGTTTTTTTCCATTGAAGCATACAGTTTGGCAATTCTTTCTTCAGTAATCTGAACTTTTATGCCCACAGTAAAATTTAATCTCCTTTCCTTGTATTTAAGCACTTACATTATATCATGAAATTAAATAAAAAAAAGCGTGTGAAAACGCTTTCTTTCTATGAAAACGGTGTTATCTCCGCTTATACAACACAAACCAGATGACGTTTGAAACGACCGTTATCAGTAATATTCCGCCGACGGCTAAATATAGCCAATAACGTTGGATGAACTTTTGTTCAGGTAATTCATCATTGTATTGAATATCTGGAAAGTCGTGATAGTAATCAGCGCTTTTTTCCTTTACCACTATCTCTAAAGTTTTCGTTAATGCCGATTCGCCAAGACTATTTTTATATTCTAATACGATATGATAAACCCCTTTTTGCGTTGATCTCGAAGTATATGAGTCAAATAAAACGTTGACTTGATAATCGATTCCGCCTTCTAATTCACCGGTATTAATTAACAGCGTCGTAAAATCCGATAATCCGTATATCGTATCATTATAAACCATAATGACGGATGTATCGAGATAAACGACCGGACCGATGACGTCAGTAACTTGGACGCTAATGGTTTTTTCACTGACGTTTCCGCTCGAATCAGATACCGTTAAGACGATGGGGTATGTGCCGATTTTTTTCATGTTGGCCGTATACAAATCTGTTTTTACCGACAATCGATTGGATAAATCCGAATCATAATCGTCGATAACCGATTGCGAATTGATGATTTCCTGCAAAGTTAAGATAGCGTTATATCCGATGACGAAAGAACTTGGTCCGCTAATAAGCGGTGAATTTTCATCGATGACTTCGATTTCGACGGTTATGAACGAAGTGTTGTTGCTAGAATCCGTCACTTTAAATACGACTTCATAAAAACCTAAAGCAGAACTGTTCACAAGGTAATTTTCTTCAACGAGAACAATCTGTTCAGATATATCGCCGTCGACGTTATCGGATGCGTTGAGCTGTTTTCTAATGTCTTCAATCGTCAGGGTGTTCGGATAACTCAGAACCACTCTGTTTGTGCCCGTGATGACCGGTTTGGTAATATCAACAACCTTAACGGTAATTGAAAACGTCGTGATATTACCGCTTAAATCGGATACCGAATATGAAACAGGGTATTCACCGACAGTTTCGCGGTTTGCGGTATATGCATCGCTCACCACCTGAATCCGGTTTGAAACGTCTCCTTCAATAGCGTCATAAGCGCTTATTCCTGAAGTAATCTCCGTAAGCGTATAAGGTGAATCGACGTTGACGATAATCGTTCCGTTCCCCTGAAAATACGGTCCATTAATATCGATGAGATTGCCAATGACGAATTCCTCATACGACGTGAAGTTTTCACCTTCTTCTAAAATGATTGTCCCAAGAAGATGATCTTTTAAATAATCATTGTTATCGGCGATCGATAAAGCCAGATAATTCGCATTCGCAGGCATCTGAAAGGTAAAGGAGCCGTAATAGGGTTCTGAAGAATGAATAAAGAGATTAGTATTATCATAAGAAAAAGTTTCAAAATCATAATCATTTTCGTAAAACGTAAACTGCCAATGAATCTCACCGGGGTCATAAAAATCACGAGGGAATGATATGGTATAGTACGTATGCGGTTTTACCGCAAATGGCGATATGCTTGATAAGACTTCATTCTGATAAACGAAATTATCGTTTGATAAATAATTTTTTCCTCCGGGTAAATAATGGGGAGAATAGGTATCAGCCATGACGAGTGCCTGAAAAGGTAAAATTGTGACTATCAAAAACAAAACTATAAACCATTTTTTCATAAAAAAAACATCTCCTTTTTTGAAAATAATACCTAAGAGATGATTTCTTTCTTTATATCGTTTTTATATTGAACTTGAAAAAGAATGTTGATTTTATTCTTTACTCCGCTTCACTGATAAACTGAATGATTTGTTCAAGCGAAGGTACCCTTCCGGTTAACTTAACAATTTCATTCACAATGACGGCGGGCGTATTCATAACATGATACTTCATGATATCTTCAACGTTGGTGACTTTTGTCACAGTAATATCGGTGCGGTTTAAGCTTTCAACCGCTCTTCTGACCTGTGATTCCGTCACTTTGCATTTTGAACAGCCTAATCCTAAAATCTTGATTTCAATCATATGTCTATTCCTCCGCTAAATGTGAAGCATGGAACCATTTCTTCGTTTTATTTGCAATCTTAACTATAAACAACATCACCGGCACTTCTGTCAGTACCCCGACGATAGTCGCCAGTGCAACCCCAGGATTATAGGGAAATAATGCAATCGCAACCGCTACGGCGAGTTCAAAGAAATTCGATGCACCGATCATTCCCGCCGGAGCGGCGATGTCATGCGGTAATTTCAAAGCTTTCGCAGAGCCGTAGGCAATAGCGAAAATCAGAAAGGTCTGAATAATCAAAGGAACAGCGATTAATATAATGTGTGTTGGATTTGAAAGGATTAATTCGCTCTGAAGTGAGAAAATTAATACCAGTGTCAGAAGCAAACCGGAAATGGTTACTTTATTAAACTTCGGAATAAATTTGTTTTGATAAAAATCAGTTCCTTTTTTCTTAATGACGAATGTTCTTGTGAGTGTCGCTGCCGCAAGCGGAATCACCACGAATAAGAACACGGATAAGAACAACGTTAACCAAGGAACGGTGATGCCGCTAACGTTCAGTAAGAATCCGACAATCGGCGCAAAAAGAACCAATATGATTAGGTCGTTGGTCGCAACCTGTACTAAGGTATAAGCCGGATTTCCTTTAGTTAGTCCGCTCCAGACAAAAACCATCGCCGTACAGGGCGCCGCTCCTAATAGTACCGCTCCCGCTAAATAATCATTGGCCAGATTCAGAGGAATGAGGGTTTTAAAGATGACAAAAAAGAATAGATAGGCAATCCCATACATGGTGAAGGGTTTAATCAGCCAGTTTGTTACCCATGTGACGAATAATCCTTTCGGATTTTTACCGACGTTTTTAACCGAAGTAAAATCAATTTTTAACATCATCGGATAAATCATTAACCAGATCAATATGCCGATAGGAATATTGACGCTGGCAATTTCAAACTGACTTAGAAACTGGGGAACTTCCGGTAAGAGTTGTCCAAGCAATATACCGACAGCCATGCAAAGCAAAACAAAAATCGTCAGATATTTTTCAAAAAATCCGATTTTCATAACAACCTCTTACGCCTGATTCTGAATCATTGTTTTTACTTCTTCAAGCGATGGAACTCTTCCGTAAGAAACGATTTTTCCATTAATGATTAATCCAGGCGTTCTTAATAAACCTGAGTTAGATATCTGCATTAAATCAGTGATATATAAAACATTCGCATCCGTCTTTAATTCAGAGACAGCTGTATTTACGGTTTCATATAATCTTTTGCAATTTGCACAGCCGGAACCTAAAATTTTAATTTCCATAATAATCCTCCCTCCTAAATAAATAAGAATCCTAATGCGTTAAATAAATAACCCATAATGATTATCCCTAATGTAACGATTGACACGAACATGATTAACAGTTTGGGTTTTATTACTTTCTTAATCATGATGATGGATGGTAACGATAATGCCGTGACGGCCATCATGAATGCTAATACGGTGCCGATACCGACGCCTTTTAAAACCAAAGCTTCAGCGATAGGTAACGTTCCAAAGATATCGGCGTACATCGGAATGCCGACGATTGTCGCAATGATAACGGAAAACGGATTATTATCTCCTAATACCGATTCAATCCATTCTCTGGGAATAAATCCGTGAATGATTGCGCCGATGCCGACGCCGATTAATACGTAAAGCCAGACCTTGTGAATGATTTCTTTAATCTGATCAATTGAGTAACGAACGCGATCTTTGCGGGTCATTTTATATTCTTCAATGGCGTCGTAATCGACTTCAGGGGTGTTTTCCTGTTTAGCGGTCACAAATTCTTCAACGTACTTTTCCATTTTGAATACGCTGATTAAAGTTCCGCCAATAACCGCAATGATTAAACCGACGACAACATACGCTAAAGCAATCTGCCAGTTGAAAATGGTTGCGAGTAATAATACGGAAGCCAAATCAACAAGCGGCGAAGAAATTAAAAATGAGAAGGTAACGCCGATAGGTAATCCCGCTTTGGTAAAACCGATGAAAATCGGAATGGACGAACAGGAACAAAACGGTGTAACCGTTCCGAGTAACGCGCCGATGACATTGGCCCAGATACCTTTAAATTTACTTAAGATTTTTCTCGTTCTTTCCGGAGAAAAATAAGACTGAACATAAGAAGCTAAAAAGATTAAAACCGATAAGAGAATAAATATTTTAATGACGTCATAAAAAAAGAATGATAAAGCTTTGTAAGGAAGCCCTTCGGGATCGAGTTTTACGACGTCTTCGAAAAACCAATTGATGATATTTTGAAGCCAGGTCATCTTTAAAAATGCGTCATTCATCCAGCTAAAAATTTGTTTTACCATTCACATGATCCTCCGGTATTCTTTAAATCCGTTAAAAACTGAATTAACTGATCAATTTTGTCTTTGTTAACGAAATGCTTTTTCCAATTGCCTTCTTTATAAGCTTCAGTTAATCCTGCATCCGTTAATAAACGGAGATGATAAGATAACGTCGGCTGTGAAATTGGCAGTTTATCAATTAAGGTACAGCCGCAGGTTTCACCTTTAATAAGTAATTCTAAAATCTTTAACCGATTTTCATCACTTAAAGCCTTAAACAATAATGCATTCTCTTCGTACATATGGCACCTCACAATATAGATAATTATCAATATAGATAACTATCGATATTATATCTTTTCTTCTGATAAAAATCAACATATTTTTATACAAAAAAAAGAGGTTATAAACAGAACCTCTTCTATAATGTTTAAAATCGTTACAACAAATTTCTCAGATAAGCAATCTCTAATCGATTTCATTTAATAAAACTTCTTTGTTCGTTCCATAAAAGACGTCAGGATGATTCGCTAATTTCTGGCATATTCGTTCGAATAAGTCCCAGTTACCGTCGACGTCGTATTCATAACTGTGTCCCCATATATAAAAGATTTGGGGTGAATCAGAATCTGAACTGAGAAACCTTTGAATCAGTTCAAATATTAACGGATCGTTATGATGACAGGTCGGTCGGTATTCAAGCAGATCAGTCTGAAGATCAAATGAATGATTTGAATTAATTGTACGTGCATATTGAACGCCTAAGGATTTTAAAGTTTCTTTCATTTCCGGATTATATAATCCGAAAGGATAAACAAAACCTGTAGGTATATCATGAAATATCTTTTCGATATTGTCCATATCTTCTTTGATTTCTTTGATTACCTCTTCATTTGTTATATTGGTCAAATCAAAATGATTTAAAGTGTGGCTGGCGATTTCATGGCTTTTGTATAAAGAAATTAAATCGGTCATTTGGTAACGATGAATCATTAAATCTTCGATTTTAAATGAGCCATGAGGATGACCAAGATTCGTATTGATGTTAAAGGTGCACTTTAATCCGTATCGGTTCAGAATCTCTATTAATTTATTATCCTGTAATACACCGTCGTCATAACTGAAAGTAACAGCTTTTTTATATCTTGTTGTCCAGTTCATATGAACCCTTTCTTATTCGTTTGTTTTATCGACAGTAATTAAAAACGGTACCTCTGAATCGATGACGTCATCGATTGTGATTATTTCCTGTTTTATCGCCTGAGTAATACCGACGTATTTTCCGTCAACGCGGATAAAGTAATATTCTTCTGCACTGCACCCGCCGGCACCTAAATAATATGTATGCTGATTGTCTTCATATATTAACGTTTGTACATACATCTCGCAAGAGCCGTGTTTTTGTAAATATACTTGATAATCGCCGAATTGATAATCGAGTTTTGAATAGACGTTATCACATGCAAATAAAGATAAAACCAGAATAATTTCTAAACCGATTAACATTATTTTTTTCATATTTTTTCCTGCCCTTCAATAAGTAAACAGCGAAAGAATCATATTTTATTGGTTATATCTAAAAAGATTGTTATCTAAGAATTTTATCTAAGGGCTTTCCTTTTGCCAATTCATCAATCAGTTTATCTAAATACCGGATTTGTTTCATTAAGGGATCTTCGATATCTTCAATCTTAACGCCGCATATCGTCCCGGTAATCAGCGAAGATTTGGGATTAGACGAAGGGGCATTCGCAAAAAAAGACTTCAGATTGATATTTTGCGATAATGCTTCTTGGAAAGAATCATCATTATACCCGGTCAGCCAAAAAATAATTTGATTAACTTCCGTTTTTGTCCGTTGCTTTTTCTGAACTTTTTCTAAGTAAAGCGGATATAGTTTTGAGAAGGGCATTTCATAGATTTTAGTATTGTTCATGTCATTCTCCTTTTCAAGTGAATTGAAGATTAAAAACTTTATATCATAAGTATAACAAAAATGGTGTTTATTGATATAAAAAATCTTATCAAAGTATAAAAATAGCGGCCATATTCGTATGATGAAATCAAATCGAATATGACCGCAGTGAATTAAACCATTATGGTAACAGTTGGTCTGATTCTAATGTATCGGGATGTATTCTGAATAACGAAGTCATCTCTGAATTACTGAAGTAAATCCAATAATTTATGATGTTAATATATTGATACTCACCGTTAAGTTCTTTTAATAAGATTAAATCTTTCGTCGAAAGATTGAGAGAATATAAATTACTGCCGTTGATAAAGTATAGATTATTACCGTCAGTATTAATGCTTCTGAGTCCGGTTCCGCTCGCAACAGTAACCTTTTCTAAACCAGATGCAGTATTGTAAAGATAAAGGGCTTCTTCCGTGTTTGTCTTGCTGATAAAAGCAAAATCTTTCGAATCTCCGTCTTTCAGAAGCAGTAATTCCTTGATTTCAATAATATTCTGTGCGGTAAAGCTAACAACTGTTGTTTTACCGGCGAAGGTATCGGCCATGACTTCGATCGCTGGTCCGTTTGAGGTCGTATAATAGAGTTTTAGACCGCTGATGTTGACATTCGTAGCGCTATACCCCCAACTTGAATAAAAAGATTCGCTGCTCTCATAGTATTTTCTTATTCCGGTATTTTGATAAGTCACATTCAATGCATTAATAAAAACATAACCGCTGTAACGATAGGTTTTGTAGGTTTCACCTTCAAAAACGGTCGTTAATGTTTTTGTGTTTAAATTGAATTTATGAAAGTATAAATCCTGACTTGAAACAAAGTATAAGTATGTACTAGATAAAGTTAAGTTTCTGACGTTGCCACCGGCTGATAGTGTCAGTAAGATTTCTGTCGTATCAGTTGAAGGATTATATGCATAAACGCTGGGACCTAAAGCATAATAGTGGATATGATTGGTTTTATCATATACTGCAAGTCCCTGGTTATTAGCATTACCGTTGGTATTTCCATAAAGCGTTGAATGAATGGGCAGTTCCGTAGTCATTAATGAAGATACGGTCGTCGTTAAAACGGTTGAGGTAATACTTGTGGTTGGTGCGGTTGTGATTGTCGTTATGGTTGGCGTCGTTGTTAATGTTGTGGTAACTGACGTTGTAACAGACGAAGGAACTGTAGAAACCGAAGTCGTTGGCTTCGTGGTTGTAAGTATTGCTAGAGTGGTGGTTGTTTTTTCACATGCTGAAAGAATAAATATAAGCATAACCGATAATGTAAAAATAAAAATCTTTTTCATAATCATCATCTCCAGTCAATATGTTCATTTTGGAGCAATTAATGTCAATCTAGGTTAAAATATCCTTACAGGTTTTTTCCGGGTTTTCGTAGTTCCATCACCAAGTTGATAATATGCATTTCCACCCCACGCATATCCTTTTGCAGAGCTGGAATCAGTACTAACCAGTACAAAATTTGATCCTAAAGCGATATAATTTGGATTGGATGAATCTGGTAAAATAGTTTCAAAAGGAACAGTACTAAAAAGAAAAACATTTCTATCTAAATAATCAGAATCATAATGACCCCAAGTATACACACGATTGTTCCATATCGCAGCGCTGCTATCTCCGCCGCAGGCAATGCCCTCTATATTTTCTTCGCCAATATCCTCTCCTAGTATTAATTCTATCGGTTCGTTTCTATTCTTCTTTGTCCCATCACCTAA
Organism: uncultured Caryophanales bacterium; assembly: GCA_937928185.1. Classification (GTDB taxonomy): domain Bacteria; phylum Bacillota_I; class Bacilli_A; order Izemoplasmatales; family Hujiaoplasmataceae; genus UBA5603. Next base: position 12,424 of record CALEZX010000048.1, on the reverse strand, counting down.
TTGATAATACTGGTTATACCCCCAAACATAAATGCGGTTTCTAGTCGCTGCCAAATTATGGGACCAACCCGAAGCGATGTATTCAATTCTTTCACCATCCGAGATACCAGGAAATGTTACTTCCGTCGGTTCAAAATTATCAGTGTAATTACCATTTCCTAATTGACCTGATTCGTTTTTTCCCCATGTAAAAACGCGTCCTAATGAAGTTAGTGCAATGATATGTGTTTCTCCAAAACTTACATCAGTAATTAATTCGTTGTTTTCTAAATCATCAATTTCTACAAGAACTGGTTTGAATAAATCTTCAGCAAACAAACCGGATTGCATAAAATATCCCCAAACGAATAATCGCCCTAAGTTTGTTATGGCTGCGGCTTTATTGTACTTAGTACTAACATTGATAACTTTTTCTGTAGCATATAAGTCATCAATTGTAATCGGGGTGGGTGAATAACGGTCTAAATCTGTATTATCTCCAAGTGTTCCTAATCCCCATCCATAGATTGTACCGTTTGTAGACAAAGCATATGACTGAAATTCACCTGCAGATATGTCAACAATGTAGTCATATTGTGGCATGTCAGAAAAAGTAACTAATGTTGGTCTGGGGTAGTCATCTATATCTGTTCTTGCATACATGTTCCCCCAAATGTATACTTCTCCTTTTTGGGTCAGGCCTAGAGAGTGTGACCATCCTCCATCTAATTTGACAAAATATAAGTCTTTTTGAGATTTTGTCAAACATCCAAAGCATGATAATAGTAGTAAAAAAATAAGGATTGAAATGAATCTTCTAAAACCAAAAAATGATTTCATAAATTTTCTCCTTTATTTATTATTAATTTTTATTATATAGTCCGTGAAAATAAAAGTAAATAGCATCAGAAAAAATTAAAGGAAATAAAAAAAACTCATTTGGTGTCAAATGAGCTTAATAAAAAATATATTATTTGTTATAAGTTATTCCAATTAATACTTCTGAGCAATGCCCTGAAAGCATATTCCGGGTTGCTTAAGGATTCCTCTAAAGAACATATATCAGGAACAATCGTGAATGAATTGTCGTAAACCAATCCTTCTTCTTTTGATCCCGCTAAAATCAGGGCGTTAGGATCAACTTTTAATATTCCGCTGACTAATTTTCCCTGGAATGTCTGACTGTCTAATCTACCTTCTCCGGTGATTAAACGATCATAGTGATTTTTTAATTGATCTAGTTTAATTCTGCTTAAAATAAAATCAATACCATTCTCCAATTTCGCATTTAGAAACGTCACTAATCCGAATGAAGTTCCTCCAGCGGATCCCGCTCCGGGAAAATCATTTATTTGTTTATTCAAATGTTTGGATATTTTACTGATGAAATGTTCAGCGTTACTTTTAATATGCGGAACATCATCTTTTTTAGCTCCTTTTTGGGCGCTGTATTTTACAACCGCTCCTGCTTGAGTAAATAAAAGGATATTGACGTCGATGATACATTTAAACTCAATATTTCGATATTGAGTTAATGCACTATTGTCGATGTGATTGATTAACCCTAAAGCTTCATTACCGGGAAAATGAATTACTTGATTATTTGTATCTTTAAAAATAACGCCGAGTCCTTCAAGCAAGCCCGCACCTAAATCAATTGATGCGCTACCGCCTAGTCCGATATATACCGTTTTAGGGTGATGTTTATCTAAAGCGGTTTTTAACATAACCCCTAATCCGTAGGTTGATGCCTTTAAGACATTTAGTTGTTTAGTTGTCAGTTTATTGATACCTACAGCTTCAGCCAATTCGATAAACAGTTCTTTAGTAGTCGGATTATATAGGTATTTACCAGATTCTTTTTCTCCTAAAGCACCAATCGTTTCCATGGTTGTAGGTTCAATTTTATCGATGTATGAAATACATTCAATAAATCCTTCTCCACCATCGCTCACTGGGATATAGTCACATTCTATATCTTTTCTATTTAATTCACTTTGAACAATTTCTCCAATCTGAGTCGAGGTTAACGTCCCTTTAAAAGAATCAGAGACCACTAAATATTTCATCGCAATTTCTCCTTCAAGTTCACTCAATTTCTGTACATCTATTTTTAGCATAAAACTATAGTAATAAAACCATCAATTTATGACGGTTTATATTATATCACACCGATAAGAGTAAGGTATCTGTACAAATCAATTATCTTTAAAGCTGGTACATCTCTAAAGGGGAATCCCCGGTGGGACACCCCCGAGAGCACATGGGGTTTTTTGGTATCGTAGACTATACTGAGCATCATTAGTAATATGTTTATTCAGAGTAAAAACGCCAATTATTATAACAAATAATAAAGACCATATCAAAAAAATTGATATGGTCTTGCATTTCTCAACGAAATCATGAACGGGTTAAACCGGGTTGACGTCCATGAAAATAAACAATAGTTTATATGCTACTCCCCAAGATTCGAAGACATTATAAACCTTTTAAATCTTGAAGTCAAGGATGAAAATATCGAAATATTTTATTACTCTTTCATAGTCATTTTCATTTAGTATTTAATTTATGACTTTGATTTTCTTTAATCGCCAGCCAAGTTTCGATATTCATGACGATAAACGCAATCGTAAAGATGAAGGTCAGTTGTTCTCCTAAAAGGATAAACGAGAAGATAGCACCCACGAATGGAGCGGTAGCATAATAAGCGCTTGTTCTTGAAATATCGAAATGACTTTGAGAATAAATATCACTAGGAATAATTAGATAGAATCATTGAGTCATTTAGATTCTTTATCTTTTTTATTTGAATTCGGTCGATGTAAAAAAATCGTTGATAATCTGACATCGATGCATTAAAACATTTTCCACAAATTCATTCGGATATTCATCTTCAAAAGCGTGATACGAACCCTGAATAACATTTAAAATCGTTGGGACATTTGAAGATTGAAGTCTTTTTGCATATGCGATGCCTTCATCGCATAAACTGTCGATCTCCTGAGGTTCAACATAAGCTGGAGGTAAGTTATCTAACGATTTTGCATGTAAAGGAGAAGCATAATCAATGGGATTAGGAACATTATTTTCAAAGTAGAGTTTCCACATTTGGGCGTTAGCTGATGCAGACCAGGTTGTATCTTTGTATTTTGTTAGGCTTTCACTTTGTTGAAGATAATCGGTTACCGGATAGATAAGCATTTGGTATGATATTTTGAATTCCTGACGATCTCTTGCCATCATTGAAACCGCCGCAGCAAGGCATCCTCCGGCACTATCACCATAGATGACTATTTTGTCTTTATTAACGCCTAATTCCTGATATCTAGAGATTATATCTTTAGTAGAACAGTAAGAATCTTCTACCGGAATTGGATACTTATGTTTATAAGATGTACGGTATCTTGGAACAAAAACCTTACATTTTAATTCGTTGGCATAGAAACAGGCTTTGTTGATAATCAGTGGTGATAAGTCACCAAAGAAACCACCGCCATGTAAGTAGATAATCGTAGGAGCATTTGAATCGAGATGATTTGATTGAATTATATGGCAGTCAAGATTATAGTCAAGAAAACCTTTGACTGAAATTCTAGTTCTTTTAGTATCAAATATTGGTTTAAGGACCATTCCTCTTATGTTGTTCATCCAGAAAAAGAGACGTAAAAAAGGATTGGTTAATCTTAGATTCCCCGTTCCTAATTTAGGACCTTTGAGTTCTTTGGCATAAGGATATTTTTTCATATTAATTTCCTCGATTGTAATAAATTTAGTATATAGGAACATGTTACCACAATGAAAAGAAAAAGTCACTGTGAGTGACTAATTCAGTATTTGTTATTTAATGAATAAATATGAATTTATACTAGAATAAACCATAAGGTAGAAGTGATAGTATAAAACATTGGAAAATAACACCATAAAGACTTAGGGTTATCAATATTTATAGAATGAAATTCACAGTATTCATGACACCAAAAAGCGACTCAAAAAACGAAAACTAAATTATATCTATTGCCCAATTAATCCAACTAATTACTGTGCTCGTCCTTCGCATGGATGTAACATACGAAAGGCCAAAATAATTCATAATTAGAGATGCAATATGTTTTTTATCAGGTAATGAATGATGTTTTTTTACATATTCATATACATCCTTAAAAACCGGTTTATTTACAATTAAATTTCTTAAAATATGGCAAATCTCTATATTTTTCACTTTGGATTCCATAACAAAAACACCAACATCGGTTATATTATTTTCATTATCGATGATACCCAAAAATCGAATAGCATCTATATAGTACTGGGCCTGTCGATATACAATCCCAAAATTACTCATAATATATTCTTTATTCGATATCATTTTAGGGTCAAGCGAGGAAATAATACGGATTATTTTATTAATTGAATCTGCTTGCGGAAAAACAATTTTAATTGTGGCCATATATAAGCACCTCCTTTACTACTTTTCGATTAGTAATCTTGGAGCCAATGTACCTCCTTACGTCTATTTCTTCTTTTTCGTATTTTGCTAAAGCAACAATTTTGTAATTTTGCGAATCAAATAATTTTAACACTCTATCTGTAGCGTTATTGCTAATTAAGATTTTAACGCCTTTGCCGATTAGAATGTCACATGATGCTTTTAATTTTTCCAAATCATTATAAGTAAATCCTTCTTTGACGTAACTAGTAAATCCATTTCCGTCATAGTCGTATGGAGGATCAAAATATACAAAATCTCCTTCTTTAGCATCACTGGTTGCTTGAGTAAAATCCTCGTTTTTTAGAATAATATTATTTTTCTTTAAATAGTCACTTATCTCTAATATATTGTTTTTATCAACTATTCGAGGGTTTTTATATCTTCCTTTAGGCGTGTTAAAAAGCCCTTTTTTATTGACTCTATAAAGCCCATTGTAACATGTTCTGTTCAGATAGATTGTTCTTGCTGCTTTCTCTACATTTGTTAAAACTTCATAAGTCTCTCTATCTCTATCTAGTATTCTAATTTTGTAGAAATACTCATCATCAATCTTATGATTTGATTCATGAATTTCTAGAAGTTTGATCAACTCATCTGGATTTTCTCTAATGACTTGGTAACAGTTCATTAGTTCTTGATTTAAATCATTAATTACGCAATTACTTCTTTTCAAAGCTAAAAAAACAGATCCTCCTCCAACAAACGGTTCATAAAAAGTTGATTCTTCACCAAGGTGTTTTTCCATATATGGAAGGATATACTTCATTATCTGTTTTTTCCCGCCTGCCCATTTCAGAAAAGGTTTCAATTATTATCCTCATTCGATTTAATTATATTAATAATTTTTTTGTAAACCATCTGGAATATTTCTTGTTCAGTAATTGCGTCAATCAGCCGTACACTTCCTATTTTTGATACATATTTTGCAATTTCGGGATATAGTTTTTTAGGAAACTTTTCGCCATATTCATCAAAAGCTTTCTTTTCCGCTTTTAGTACACCTAGCACTATATGTTTTTGATTTGAAAATGCTCTCCATGATAGATTACGAAATCTCTCTGGGTTTTCAATTATAAATCTCGTTAATTCGTATTTATCTGGCAATGTTTCATCTACACTAAGTTCAACTCTAAAATAGCATCGAGACATTACGCCAAAAAACAATCCTCTTCTTAATCCTTGGGTAAAAAAGTAATGATTGAGAACCTTCGATGGTTCTCTATTTACCGGCATTGCTTGTAAAGCTTGTTGATAGCATTTATCGAAATTAATCCACGCCCAAAATCTTTCATCTGTCAGTATATGTCTTGGTAATTCGTTTAGAGATTCGTAAAGAAGTATTGAGTTTTCAAAATCGACTTCCTTATAATCGTTGTTATCACTCAATTTCAAGACAAAATCTGAAATTTTGTATTTTTTTTCAATAAAAATATCATTTGAGTAGATTTTTTTTATCCAATTACTATTATTTGAATTTTCACTCATTAATTCAGTAGTTTTATTAATGTTTGTTTTTAACGTTTCAAGTGCTTCGTCACTCATAAACTTTATATATATTTTATTCATCTTCTTGATCTCCATATGGATTATTTGTTGCCATGTCAAATAAATCATCAATTGCCTTCGAAACAGGGTAATTCATTAACTTTTGTGCAAATTCAAAACTTGACATATTCATAAGGGAATCTTGATTAATATCATTCCCATAAAATTCTTTATATTTCGATTCAATAGAGCTAAACCAATTGTATTCTAAACGAATTTCATCTAAATCATGAGTTTGTATTTTTTGGATAACGTGACTCAAGGCTGGAATAATTAAGATTGAGAAAAAAATCATTTGATAACGATCATAGTACTTCATTTTATCGTATAGATTAAATTGATGTTCTGGAAGATAGATGACAATCTTATCATTTGTTTCATTAATTCTTATTTCTTCTTGGTCATTTTCTATGTCCTTAATAACAAGAAATATTGAGGATACTTTATTATCTTCATTGTCATCAAAATTAATTTTTGTTGTGAAGCCATCATCACAAGCCAATATGTCATATTTTTCAATATTGAATTTATAAGGCAGATAATCTTCAATAAAATCGAAATTGTGATAGTCTGAAATATCCTCATTTGCGTAAGCATATGCAGAAACAACCACTCTATCTCTAAGCATTGTGATTGGAATTGTGATTCGTTGAAAATCCCTAGATATAACAAATTCCTTTCTATATATTGTGGCTGAACATTCAACAATACATACAACCTTAACTTTATCTTCATCAACCAGTTTTTCAAGCAACTCGTTGTTAGTATAGTAACAAATATTATCTAAGACAAACTCGTTATTTTCTTCTTTTAGTTGATAATCAAACCTAAATTCCGAATTTTTAAATGAACTTAAATGAATTTGATTATTAATAATTGGATATGGAAATAATCTCTTACCTAATCGCATCGATTCTCACCTCACAAGCGAATAGTTCATCTTGATCTGTATACAACTCGAATAAATATTTTTTGTTTGAATACAACTCAAAAGGCACAATCGAATTATTAACTACTTCATAATTAATATTATTTACTATCGCTCTATAAATTTTAATAGGATATTTATTCCCGCCTTCATCTATATAAAACAGTTTCATTTCACATTGTTTTTCATCAAAAGGAGCATCAAAGACTACAGCATATTTTCCTGCTGTTTTATCAAGAACGAAAAAACGATACTTTAATCCTACCAATTGAACATATCTTAACACATCATTATCGCCATTATTTAGTCCTCCAACATCATCAGAGTTATGAGGTGTTCCTCCAGAACCATCATTTGAACCGTATGGCATAGGTGAATCATCGCCTTCTCCTAACGAACCAATTTCTGGCTGAAGAGATTCCGAGCTGTCGTTTTCAACATATCCTATAATGTCTACTTCTTTTACTCTTTTAGGTTTCAATAATCTTGGAGTTTCAGCAATAATGGTTTTTTCGTTCCCTTTACTATTGTCTCCCATTTGTGGAAGATAATCGCTTGCCCCCTCAATATCAGAAAAAGTATTATCACTTGAAGACAAGTAATCTGATATGACCCCACTGATTTGATTATTTAAACTTTTAATTATTCTCTTAACTTCACTCTTGATAGCCGAATCATGAATTCGCTTTATTTCCCAGTCCGTGTGTTGAGGGTTTTCGATGTCCCTGAGTATTTGATTAAGCTTATTGTTTCCAATAATGCATATCGCAGAACAAGGAATACTAGATATATTATTTTTGGTCGTAATTTTCATGTATGGATATCTTATCATTACACAGCTGTTTGTTGCCATGTTGATTTCCTCTTTAGAATATCCTTTTACATATAATTCTACTGATCCATATCCATCAATTTCCAGAATCTCTTTGTGAACATTTATTTCATCGGTTAACAATGTGTACTGAGCTATTATATCTTTTCTTGAACTCTTAAGTATATAGTCTTCATTAGAAATGATGTCTTTAAGGGTTTCAGAAGACAAAACAATATCCTGAATTTTGACAACTAAATGATTTCTTAAGACCGCTGACATAAAGCTATCTAATACTTTTGTTATTATATCCTTAATCCAGGAGTTTTCTTGTCTAAATCCGACAATATAAATATCTGTTCCAGGTTCTTTTCTATCAAAATGAGGTTCAAGAGTGAATGGCGATAAAACAGGATTGTTTCTATCGTCAATACCATAATATCCAATTCCTTGGGTTTTTTCATCAGAACCTTTGATGCTAGTAGAACATAGTTTACATATTCCTTGATAACCTACTTCATTGTCAATTGTAAGAGTGCTGTAAAAAACCGTATTAAATTCGCTTGCCACGAAAGTAGCAAATTTTCCAATTCCCTTCGAACCGCCAGTAGTGCCAGATTTGTCAGAAATGCCAGAGCCCTTGGTTAATAGATACCAGGAAGTTTTTTTATCCGATCCAACACCTTCAAGGCCTTTTGTATTATAATCACTAACTCGAAGACATACGACTTCGTCCTTACTTATGGATTTTTCCATTTCTAATAATTGCGAACTTATTTTATTGTGAGAAGCCCATTCTTGTTTACATGATTTTATCTCTTCAAGCAATCTTATTTTGCCTGGTATTTCCTTACTTTTAATGTTGAACATACTAAATTCGACGATTACTGGATTATTTGAATCCAATCTTGCGTCTATAGAGTTTTGACATAGTTCTCTAGCAAGAGAAGATATGGGATCTTTCTTAAAAGTCTCCATATCCGAGGTATCTAAACCAGTTTCGTTTGTATAGTTATTCCCTGGAAATCTCCACATTATATCATTCATAAATTAGTTCTCCTTATTATAAAATCCGTAGTGTTATAAAAATTAGTCGTGTTATCTACAACATATTTGTCACTTAAAAACGTTCGAATAATTCCGACAAATAAATATTTATTCCATTTTTTATTAAATTTTGGTAATAAGAAATATCCTCGATATTTTTGTGTTTCAATTTTGTCAAATCTAACCAAACTTAAATTTATGCTTTCTTCTATTAAATCTAAATCATGTTGTTCAATATTCAGCAAATCTTTTCTTATCATCGAATCAATATCATATTGTACGTATTCATCAGACATAGTTTCCAAGAATTCTAAATAACTATATAAATCTCTTATGTTCATTTTGGATGTATAATCATCAATCGTAGACTTGTCGAACTCTTCGAATTTTCTGACATAATTTTGGATAATATCATTGTGATTGTTCTCGCTATTTGTTTTGCTTATGAATGGTCTGCTAAAATAATATTTATTATTGAGAATATGCTTAAGTAATGAAAACAAATCATAATGATTTTTAACCATACTCAGTTTTTTAATTATTTCTGGTTTTAAAATAGTCAATCGAGCGAATAGTTTTTTGGATGAAATCTGATTAGAAAACATAGAAGTAAATAAATATTCGCACTCATTAACAATATCACTAATGGGAAGACTATCTATTTCTATTGAATGCGTTTTTATAAATCGATGATTTGATAGCCATATTAAGTCATTTCTGTTATATAAAACTCCATATATGATATAGTTTTTGATTCCCTTAAATCGTAGATTAATGTCATTAAAAGTAAATACGCTATCAAACTTATCAATGTAATCATTAATGGATTGATTTGATTTCACATCAATATTTTTAGAAATGTAATCTCTTTTTGTGTAAAAATATTTATCCAATTCAGGATCAATAACACCCTTTAAGATATATCTGTTATCGATGCCTAATTGATATAATTCGTCTTTAAATTGATGTAAGAGGGAATCATAATAAACTATCGTTCCTTCTTGGTTAATGTAATTAATAATCCGAAGAATTAATTCCTCTCCAATTCTGGGCAAGTAAATTCTATTAAGGTAAGTACCTCTATTGACTATTCCATATCCCCTATTCATAATGGCTATTTCTACGCTGCGTTTAGTTACCGAATCGATTAATTCACCATATGTTTTTTTAAGATACTGACACAAAAAATCATAATCTTGGTCAGAATGAACTCTATATCCGTTGGGAAATAATTTATCTACAGCCATTAGAATTATATCATTCGGTCTATATTCTTTTTTAATCATTATATTGCCTTTTTGTTTATATTTATAAGGCATTATTTTCTTCACTAAATCTCGCTCAAAAACCAACAAACTATCATAATAATCATTCAATGTACCGATTTGAATAACCAACGGTAACGATTTAAACAGTTTGTCAAGATACTCAGAATAATCAGACTCATTCCCATCAAAAATAATTTCATACTTGATTGAATAATAAAAAGATTGGTTAGAATTTATATGTTCTAATAAAGATAAAAATGGTTTTGACAAATCTTTAATCTCTTTTTCCAGCAAAGATAAAGAAATAATTTTTGTATTGTATTTCATAAACAAATAAATAAGAAAGCCCAAAAAAATATCTTTATAATTATTTGCGAATTCATAAAACAATCTGGTAATGATAGTTTCTTTTTGTCTAATTCTTTCTCGAGTTAACCCAAAATAATTCCCTACTTGTTCAAGTGTTTGAGATTTGCCATTCCACCCTTGCCTCAAGGAAATTATTTTTATCATTTCTTCATCAATCGAAGATAGGAAATTTGTTAATTTTATAATAACTTCATTTTTCAAACCCGCTTTGAGACTATCTAAATAATTTATAAAATCAACAGTTCGATTATTGTACAATAAAATCAATAAATATACTGATGTTTGTTTTAAATCAAATACGGTATAAATATCTAGGTGATGAAGAATATCTAGTATATCTTTATGAATTATATATTTTTCGATTGAATCATCGTTATTAATATCAGGGATACTCACAAAATGCGATTCTATTTTCTCATAGAAAGAGTCAATATTAATTGCCGTCATATAAATAACGCTATGAATATATTGAATACTGATATCATTATATAAAAAACATATATATTTATATAGTAAATCGTAATTGAAAGGAATAACTCCATAATTGTTTAGTTTATCTAACTCTACTAACAACTCCATAAAATCTATATCTGGACTTAATGCTTGATTATTAGTCAAATATTCAAGAATATTAATTTGAGAAGAGTTAAGCTTGATTTCATCCATATTATCTATATAAAAATTTTGACTAACAAGTTTATAAAATCCTTTTTTTTCAAATTTTCATACGCATATCCAGACTCTTTTATTAAAACAAATAAATAGTCGAATCCTATATGAGGGTTTTTAAAAACCGTCAAACCTACTAGATATAATAAATAATCATTGGAAATTTTATAGTCTAACAATTTTTTGCTCATTCCACCCGTATATAAATGCTTTTCACTCATAATTGAAACCTTTTTTTGCTATTTTTTATTTCCCTAAATCTCGATCTTTGTTTATCTAATTCTAATTGTATAGCGTCAAATATTGCCTCAATTTGAGTATCAGAATACTCATAATAGGAGCTGTTTGACAAATTCCCAAGCAACGAAATCATATCGATTATTTTATTTGTTCTACTTTCGGCAATACGTCGGAAATTTTCTTTTTTATTATCCAATCTATTCACCCCTCATCATAATTATACAACAATTAAATAATATTTCAAATATATTTTTGTAATATTTTAAATATATTACCAAATATGAATTTATAATAAATATAAAGCTTTATTATTTTATCATATTTTCTATTCAATTGCCATAGTTTAAAAGATAAGATGCTAACAATTACCTTCCAGTAACAGATAATATCTATATTAAGTTTATAGAAATAATTAGTAGTAACGATAATTTTTATTAAGACGTAATCAATAATTGAGCTTGATTCATGAAGGCATCGAGAATCGGTGAATAATTATCCCAAACAGTTTCAACCTCAATCTCATAATACGCCCTTTCATTTATTGATTCTAAAGTTTCTAAATTATCTAGACTGACTTGATTCGTATTAACAAAATACATACTATACATATGAAGGCTATTCTTTGCTCTTATTTTAACAGGATTATCATATCCTATTTTCTCAAGGTAACTATAATATTCTAGGTCAACTAAATAAGGATTGTCATAGCCAGACATCCTTTAGTCAAAACACTATATATATTCTGTAAGAAAATGTTGCTATAAACATATGATGATAGTTGAATGTAAAGACAATTGTATAATCGTTTGGGATTCTAATTAAGTAAATTTTTGCTTTTTCAATTGAAAACAGATAAGAAAATGTCATCTTCGAGAACAAAAAAAGGAGCCTAGTTTTTGTAACTAGGTTCCTTTAAATATATTTTTAATCTACTATTTCAAAATGAATGACCTGCATTCCGTCACCGGTTCTGTAATAAACTTCATAGTATCCCGGGACTGATAATCTTGTTTTAGCCGGCAGACTTACATAGTCTCCGCCATCTAATGAATAATACCAATAAGGATTATAACAGTTAT
>CALEZX010000047.1 GCA_937928185.1 uncultured Caryophanales bacterium | reverse complement strand
TGATTTATCGAAAATATTTCTTTGTTTTTTTTAGATTATTGTGTATAATAATTATTGCTATGCCAGTGTGGTGAAATCGGTAGACACGATGGACTCAAAATCCATTGCCGTTAAAAGCGTGTCGGTTCGAGTCCGACCACTGGTACCATATTTAGAAAAATAATTGTGATGAGAAAAATCACAATTTTTTTTATTTTTGAATGATTATTCGTAATGGTTAATTTTTATATTCTTCCTAGACTTTATCTTTGTGCATATTTATTAATTATTTTGAATGATTGCGGTATAATATGATTAACAGAAGAATGAAGAAGTGATCTAATGAATAAATCTAAAAAAAATAACAATCGAATCAAAACTGCTTTTTTTCTCAATTTAATTTTTTCTATTTTCGAAATTATTGGAGGATTATTTACTAATTCCATTGCATTAGCATCAGATGCCATCCACGATTTCGGTGATTCAGTTTCCTTGGGAATTTCATGGATATTAGACCACAAATCAAAGAAAAAGCCAGATGAGTCTTATACATTTGGTTATGCCAGATATTCTCTTCTCGGAGGATTAATTTCTGCAATTATTCTTGTGGCTGGATCGACTTGGCTTATAATCGAGGCTGTTCCTAGAATTATTAATCCTGAACCGATTAATATTCCGTGGGTAATAGGCTTTTCTATCCTGGGAATAATTATTAATGGTATCGCCGCCTACAAAACCGCTAAAGGCAATTCTCTCAATGAAAAAATGGTTAGTTTGCATCTTTTTGAGGATGTCGCCGGATGGGTAGCTTTGTTAATCTCAGCTATTATAATGAATTATGTTGATGTTCCGATTCTTGACCCCATATTATCGATTATTTTTACCCTTATCATTTTGTCTCACGTCTATAAAAATGTTAAAAAGATTATCGAAGTTTTTTTAGAAAAAGCTCCAAATGGAATTGACATTCACAAAATAATCAAGCAAATGACGGATAATCCCAACATCAAGGATGTTCATCATGTCCACACTTGGACGTTAGAAGGAAATTTAGTTCTTATGACGCTCCATGTTGTTATGAGAGATTCTTTAGATAAAGAACAAGTAATTGTTGAACAAAAATGGATACATCATCTTCTAAAAGACTTAGGTATTAATCACGCAACGATTGAGATTGAATGTGATAACCATTGTTTAAATGAAGACTGTAATCCACTTGAGAACATTGAAATTGACCATTCACATCATCATTAAAAAAACTGTCACTCAAAAATGAACTGAACCCCAAAAAGTAGACACAAATAAAAAAAGGTCATTTTGAAGATCT
>CALEZX010000046.1 GCA_937928185.1 uncultured Caryophanales bacterium | reverse complement strand
AAGGCCTATTCGTATACTTTGTGAAGCATCAAGCTTTCGAAGTAATATTAATAATAGATCAAACCCCTCTTTTGAATTATGAAACGAGAAATTCTTTTGAATCACACAGCCTGTCTCAGTAGCGATAAAACAGTCGTGTTTGTATTTGGAAATATCAATATCGACCAAATACATACTTAACACCCGCATTTATAAAAAAATATTGCACTGGAGGTCCGCACAGTCGTTTTACTAGTGTCTTCATGTTTTAAATAAAGCGTCAAGCGCTATCCAACTGATGAACACTGAAAATAAAAGACTGTGGTAAGTGTCATCTCTAATAGTCATAGCTATCATTGCATAGAAACAAATCCACAGTGCATTTATATTATATCATTGTCATAAAAGGCAATGAAACAACCCAAGACTAAACAAGGAAGGAGCTATAATCAAATCCTCTAATTAAGAATGATTTGATTATACATGACCGTATGTATTTAGAAATCATTACCGCTGTTATAGCTGTCTTATTGCTTGCACTAATAGTGATGACGATTCTGTTTCATTATCAGAAAGAGGACAGCCATGACGATATTATGTCGATTAACCACGAACTGGCCAATCATCTGAATGAAATAAAGATAGCGCTGAATCAGTCGATATCTTCATCAATCATGGCTTTCAACGACAAAATTAACGATAAACTGTCCGAGAATAATACAAAATCCCTTACCGATATTGCGAATTTCCGGCTGAACGTGAACGCTGAACTGATTAACTTTCAGGAAAAATTATCGACGAAACTTAACTCCGATTTTTCCGGTTTATCGGAATCTATCGCTAAACAAATGGCATTGATTAACGAAAAAGTCGAAGATCGCTTAAAAACAGGATTTGTCGATACCAACAAAACCTTCGTACAGATTGCCGAACGGATAAAAGTTATCGACGAAGCCCAGAAAAACATCGAATCTTTATCCTCGGAAATGATTGGTTTGCAGCAAATTCTCACAAACAATCAGACCCGCGGTTCTTTTGGCGAATATCAGCTTAATCAATTACTATACAGCGTCTTCGGTGATAACAGTAAACTCTATGAGCTTCAGAAAACGATCAAAGAAGCTTCAGGAAAGAGCGATAAAGTCCGTGCCGATGCGGTCATCTATATGCCTGAGCCTTATGGCGTCATCGCTATCGATTCAAAGTTTCCGTTTTCAGAGTATGCGAAACTGTTTGATAATAAGACCATCAGTAAAGAGGAAGAAGACAAAATCATCTCTGCTTTCGGCGCTGACGTTAAAAAACGAATTACCGAGATTTCATCTAAATACATTATTCCCGGCATAACCGTCGATTTTGCGCTGATGTTTGTGGCGAGCGATGGAATTTTATCGCTGTTACACTCTAAATTACCAAATGTCATCGAATATGCCGCTGCTAAAAAAATCACCATCGTTTCACCGACGACATTAATTCCTTTATTATCATCGTTCCTTGCCATCAGGATTGATTATGAAAGATCCAAATACTCCGAACAAATCAAAGATGAATTAATGATGTTAAAAAAAGAATTCGTTAAATTCGACGCCGAATGGGCGAAACTTCATGACGGCATCCGCAAGATTGCAAATCAGTCGAGCGACGTCAACTCACGAGTCGAAAAAATCACTAAGAAATTCAATAAAATATCAACTGAAAAGATTTTAGAAGCGGATGAACCTGATGGAATTTCTGAATCAGATTCAGTTGATGATTAACTTGATTTTATCGCTAAATGTCGCCATAATAATATTTGAATAATTTAAACTTGCATTTTACGTCCTATCGATGTATAATGAATACAGCATCAAAATTAAAATTTAAGGAGAAACACAATTAACACATGAACGGCACAGTAAAATGGTTTAACGCAGAAAAAGGTTACGGATTCATCACTGGTGAAGATGGCAAAGACATTTTCGCACACTACTCAGCTATCCAAGGCGAAGGCTACAAGGCTTTAGAAAACGGACAAAAGGTTTCTTTCGACGTTACTAACGGCGCTCGTGGACCTCAAGCTGCAAATATCGTAAAACTTTAATCTTAGCGAAATCAAACCAAAAGAAAGACACTTCTTGCAAGCGTCTTTTTTTTCTCCCTTGTTCATTCATATTGAGTGTAAATGATTTTCTTATGTTTTTGATTGTAAAACAATCAGTTTTGGACTATAATTGTCTAGTAAAAAGGATGTGCTTATTATGAAAATATTCAACTCTTACACAAATCAGTTAGAGACATTTATACCAACGCATGAAGGCGTTGTTTCAATGTACATCTGCGGACCGACGGTTTATAATTACATCCATATTGGCAACGCTCGCCCTGTTGTCGTTTTTGATACGGTCAGAAGATATTTTGAATCGCTTGGATACCAGGTTAAATTTGTTTCAAATTTTACCGATGTTGATGATAAGATTATCCAAAAAGCAATAGAAGAAGGCGTTGACGAATTAACGATCAGCTGCAAATATATAACTGCTTTTTTAAACGACGTAGCTTCGCTCAACAGCAAAACCGATTATCTAAAACCGAAAGTAACTGAATATATGCCAAAAATTATCGATTATATTCAATCGTTAATTTCAATCGGATATGCTTATGAGATTGATGGCGACGTTTATTTCCGCGTCTCTAAGCTGAAAGAATATGGGCGGTTATCGAATCGAAAACTCGATGAACTCATCGCCGGTGCCCGAATAGAAATTAACGAAAAAAAGGAAAGTCCGCTTGATTTCACTTTATGGAAAAAAACGGAAGAAGGAATTCATTGGCACACCGATTTTTCCGACGGACGTCCGGGATGGCACACCGAATGCGTGGCGATGATTGATGATATTTTCGGTGAACAAATCGATATCCACGGCGGGGGAACGGATTTAATGTTTCCTCATCATGAAAATGAAATCGCCCAGTCTTTAGCTAAAAATCATCATTCGGTTGCGAAATACTGGATGCATAACGGACGGCTGAATCTTGAAGGCGAGAAAATGAGTAAAAGCCTTGGAAACGTCGTTTTGGTTAAAGATCTCAATGTAAATAAACTCGCTTTCCGGATGTTTTTATTATCGACGCATTACCGCAGCCCTTTAAACTATAGCCAAGAAGCCTTAGACGTTTTCGTTAAGGAATGGCAAAAAGATCAAAAGAGTATCGAACAGCTTCATCGTCTGCTCGATCTGAATGATAAATTAGAACCGCTAGTTGATATTTCATCTCCTGATCTTCTCGACATAAAAAAATATTTTGTGGAATCCATGGAAAGCGATTTTAATACCCCTAACGCTTTAACAGCGTTATATCAGTTAATTAAAGCGGTCAATCAAAAAATGCGTCAGAAAGCCGATTTTGAGTGGTTAAACCAGGCTTATCGACTCATTAACGATATTCTGATGATCTTAGGATTAGATTTCCCATTAACAAGACTAACCCTCGATGACAAAGCGTTGATTAAAGCTTGGGAAAAAGCAAGAGCGGATAAAGATTTTGCTTTGGCTGATAATCTCCGAAATCAGTTGAATGAAAAAGGATTGCTGTAATGGTTCTTCAGAACGGATTAGCCCTCGCTTATTTAGGTGACGGAGTATATGAACTTGAAGTAAGAAAATATCTTCTGACAAAAAAATTGACGAAAGTCAACGATCTTCATAAACAGGCAATCGTCTTTACCAGCGCTAACGGACAGGCGAAGGCGATGGAAGGACTGCTTAACGGATTTTTAACTGAAAATGAAATGGAATATTATAAACATGGCCGGAACGCCACATCAAGCCGGAAACCGAAAAACACGACTTTATCGACCTATCATCAATCGACCGGATTCGAAGCGTTAATCGGATATTTATATCTAGATAATCAGACCGACCGGTGCGATGAGATAATAAAAAAAAGCATTTCAATCATTGAACAATCTCTGATAAATCCGATTGTGTAAACCGATAAAAACTCACAAATTTTTCAAAAACCAATAAATGAAAATATGCTACAATGAGAGTAGGTGAAAACATGTCTCTGTTAATATACGGAAAAAATCCCTGTCGCGAAATATTATCGACGGATAAACCGATTATTCGTGCCTATCTTGAACAAGGTATGAACAGCGATATCGAACAATTATTAATTAAAAAAGGAGCAGAGATTAAAATTCTCTCCAAAAACGATTTTAACGGCAGATTTGCCGGCAATCATCAGGGCGTCGTATTTGAAGTTGAGGATTATAAGATGCTTACGCTTGATGAAGTCGTCCGCAAATATCCTTCAGATACCTTACCGGTTTTTTTAATGCTTGACGGGATTACTGATCCTCATAATTTAGGAGCAATCATCCGCAGTGCGGAAGCAGGAGGAATCAAGGCGATTATCCTTCCGAAAAACCGCAGTGCAGGCATCAACGGAACGGTTGCGAAAGTGGCTTCAGGGTCACTTGAGCATATGGATATTGTTGAAGTGACAAATCTTGCGCAGACCATTGAAAAATTAAAAAAACTCAATTTTTGGATTGTTGGTACCGATATGGTTGCTAGTCAGCTTTATACCGACATCGATGTATCTACGGCGTTATGCGTCATCATCGGCAGCGAAGGAAAAGGAATTTCAAAACTGCTTAAATCATCCGCTGATTACTTAGTAAAAATCCCGATGATCGGACAGGTTAACAGCCTGAACGCTTCCGTCAGTGCAGGCATTATCATCTTTGAAATTTTAAAGAAGAAAGGGTTCTGATATTTTTGGATTTTCGCAACTATAACGATTACGAAATCATCGATTTAGTTAAGCAGGGCAATGAAGAAGCTTTGCAGCTGATGATTGACAAGTATCGTTATCTTATTGCGAAAAAGATTTCCAAATTCAACCTAACGGATGATTTTGACGATTATTTTCAAGAAGGGCTTTTAGTTTTATACCGCTCTATTCTCCGTTATGATGACTCGAGAATCAAAACCTTTACCCGATATTTTGAAATGAACTATGAACATCATTTAATCAGCGCAATCCGAACAAAGACGCGCAAACAAAAATTTACAATTGAAAAACTGCCGATGCTCTATGGCGATTCAATCGGCGAAAACAAATCCGAATATTATTCGGAGGATGAAATCAAAGCAGTATTGCATGTATTGTCGACTCTAGAAAAAAGGATTTTCGAACGACGTTTTATCGAAAATTATGACGTGAAAACTATCGCGGAAATTGAAGCTCTAGACGTTAAGACCGTCTATAACGCCATCGAACGAATTCGGAAAAAGATAAAATTGCATTTAGACACATGATTTTGTTGACAAAATATGCTTTTTTTGATACATTTAATAAAGCAAGCGAGTTGATAGATATGAAAGATAAGACAGTATTAATCTGTCAGGAATGCTTATCCCGTAATTACGAGATTAAAAAAACGCCGGGAAGAACCGAACGTTTTGAAATGAAAAAATATTGTGATAAATGCAAGAAGCATACAATCCACAAAGAAAGCAAATAGGAGGAGTACAAGATGGCTCTGAAAGATAAAGAAGTAAAAGAACTGAAACCAAAAAAAGCTAAAGTTAAAAAAGAAAAACTGCAATTATCCCCTGAACAAAAACATAGCCGTGTCATGGAAATCCTCAAAAAGGAGTATGCTTTTGAAAACTGGCTATTGGCAATTTTGTCACCGGTTTTAATTTTATACGGTGTTTACATTGTCAGCGGTAAATTCGGAACCGTTAATTTAACAAGCATTTTAGGAAATTCTGATATTGGAATTATCGATTTCTTTTTTGAAACTGATTTAAAACGAATTTTAACCGGTTCGTTCTTAATCCTTATCGGATCTCTTGTCATCGTCTATTTGGCAATCCCGGTTCTTCGCCCATCAATCGCGGAAATGAAAAAAGTTTCCTGGTTAACGGGAAAAGAATTAGCAGGCGACTCCTCAAAAGTATTTGGATTCCTGATTTTCTTAATCCTCGTCTTCATGCTTTACGGATTCGTTCTTGATCCATTGTTCAAATGGATTTACAGTTAAAAGGTATTGGCGAATCAAATGGAAAATAAGCGTTTATGGTATATAGTACAAACGTATTCGGGATTTGAGAACTCGGTTAAAGAAAATCTCAAGCGCCGAATCGAAACCATGCAAATGGAAAGCCTGATTTTTGAAGTTATGATTCCTGAGGAACTCAAAACGGAAAAAAAGGCTGACGGATCAACCAAAGAAAAAATGGTCAAAATGTTTCCGGGATATGTTTTCATCGAAATGATTGTCACAGACGATTCCTGGTTCGTTGTCCGAAATACTCCCGGTGTTACCGGCTTCTTAGGATCTAGCGGCGGCGGAACGAAACCAATCCCATTACTTCCTGAAGAAATCAATCCGATTCTTAAAAAGATTGGTATGCTCTCGGTACAAAAACTTAATGCAAAAATCGGTCAGAACATCAAGGTTGCTAATGGACCGTTCTCAGGACAGATCGGTACAATCGAAGCAATCAATGAAGAAAAAGGAATTGTCAAAATTCTCGTTGATATGTTCGGGCGTAAAACGCCGATTGATTTGGATTTTGCAGATATTGAAATCATTTAAAGTCAGAGTTTCTGACTTTTTTCTTTTATATATCACTTGATTTTGCTATAATTAATCTAATCGACTCAGAGGTGAAAAAATGTTAAAACTTGTTAATGTTTCAAAATATTACAGTTCTCACAATGTCATCGCTTTAGGATTAAGAAAAATCAACCTTGAACTTCATTCCAATGAGTTTGTCGCCATCGTCGGTGAATCAGGATCCGGGAAGACGACGTTACTGAATGTAATCTGCGGAATCGACTCTTATGAAGAAGGCGAAATGTACTTAAACGGTGAAGAAACTTCGTATTACAGTACAGCCGAATTAGAAGAATATCGCAAGAAATACGTTGCTTTCGTTTTTCAGAACTATAATTTAATCGACAGTTATACCGTCTTACAAAACGTTGAAGCCCCATTAATACTCGCCGGTTATCCGAAAAAAGAAATCCGGGGACGGGCTATTGAAATCATTAAACGCGTCGGATTGGAAAAACATTTGCATCATAAAGCTACGAAATTATCGGGAGGACAAAAACAAAGAGTCGTTATCGCCCGCGCTTTGGCGAAAGACTGCCCGATTATTGCGGCCGATGAACCGACCGGAAATCTCGACAGCGATTCTGCTAAACAAATCATTGAATTACTGAAAGAAATCTCTAAAGATAAATTAGTCATTTTAGTTACGCATGACTATGAACAGGTCAAGGATTATGTGAGCCGGAAAATCCGAATTTTTGATGGTGAAATCGTTGAAGACATCGACGTTCAAGCAACGGAAAAAACCAATTTACCTTCTCTACCGGAACAATCAAAGAAAATCCGCTTCACTGAATTAATCGCAATAGCTTTCAGAAACCTTTTGTCTGTACCGAAAAAATCTATTCTAATGATTTTAATTTTTACAATCTTTATTTTCTTCGTCGCAATGGCCTATGGATCTTTCAATGCCGCTTTAAGAGATTATGAAAATTTAGGGAACTATTATTTTTCAAACACCTCTATCAATCGAATCGTTGTAAAAAAAGCGGATAATTCTGAGTTGACCGATGAAGACATTCAGGAACTTATGAACTTCTCAAATGTCAAAACTTACGTTGAATATGACTTCGTCCTTGATCAGTCGTTGTGGCTTGAAAATCAAAGCGTGGGTGATTACGGAACCTGGATATCTGGAACGCCTTTGCCCTTAAGTATGGCTGAATCCATTGAATTAATCTATGGAAAAATGCCTGAAAAAGATAATGAAGTTCTGATAGCGGTTAATCCTTCAATCGCTCAGGAATATGAAAATTTGATTGATGCTAAGTTCAGTTCGAGTTTCTATGAAGACGCACCAAAGTTTTTAATGGATGGAATCATCATTGCCGGAGTCGTCGATGCGACCAAACTCAATCTGACGCTGAGTTATTCTAATATGTCATTCATTCTGTTTAATGATGTCGTTTTAAAACAATTAGCGAAATTTTACTATTTCAAATATATCAAATCATCGGTTTTTACAATGACAGACGGAGATACTGAATCAATTATATCTGATTTATTTACGAACTATGTTTTGAGAATCGATAACACTCTTCCAAACAATCAAATTAACATTCCTTCTTATGAACTTCCGTGCGACACAGAATTTTGTGATTTGACCGGAAGCGTCAGGGTTACTGATATCTATCAGACAATGAATGTCGATAATATAGTCTATAAATCACAAGTCATCGTCGATGAATGGCAATACAGACCTTCAATCGATATGAACGATACGACATTTAACCGTTTTTTCTCAGACAAGACATTTCAACTATCTTTAATCGCCGAGTCTGATGTCGGAGTCGATATTTTAGTAGCAAAAATCATTGCGCTCAGAGATGGATTATCGGCCAAATATACGGTCATCTATCCATACCGTTCACAATCAAGCGATCCATTCTCAGCGTTAATTACCTTAATGTCTGTTTTGGGAGCAACCATAACGGTTGGATTTACGTTACTTGCTTCAATTTTAATCACCTATATCATTTTCAAAGCCATCATCAACACCAAAATGCGCGATTATGCTATTTTCAGAACAATTGGCGCTAATCAGCAAACCATAAAGCGCATGATATATTTCGAAAACTATCTAACCGCAATTGTCGGATACGTTATCGTACTCATTATCATGATTGTTTTAAATAATACGGTTCCGGCGATGCAAATGATCTTAAAATTTTATACTATTCCCAGTTACCTGGTCTTATTCGCTATGGCAATTTTTATGGCCTTCTCGATTTCAAGCCGATATGTTCGTAAGGTCTTCAAAGAATCCGTTAACCGGACATTAAAGGCTGAATAGGGGTGAATCAAATGATTAAATTAACTAAATTAAATAAATATTTTAATCGTGGTAAAACTAATGAAATCCATGTTATTAACAACACTTCCATTACATTTCCTGAAAAAGGACTTGTCGCTTTAACCGGGCCGTCCGGATGTGGAAAAACAACTTTATTGAATGTTATTGGCGGATTAGATAAATTCAGCAGCGGATCAGTCGATTTTGATGGTACCGTCCTCAGTTATTATTCACCTGAAAAGTGGGATATCATCCGCAATAAATACGTCGGTTATATTTTCCAAAACTATAATTTGATCAACGATAAAACCGTTTATGAAAACGTTGAAATCGCTTTAAATATGGCGGGGTTATATAAAGCCGATGAAATTGAAGAAAGAATTAATTACGTATTAAAAAGCGTCGGAATGTATAATTTCAGAAAACGCAGCGTTCTCGCTCTCTCAGGCGGGCAGCAGCAGAGAGTTGCCATCGCCAGGGCGATTGCGAAAAACCCGAAAGTGGTTTTAGCAGACGAACCGACCGGCAACTTAGACGCTAACAATACGTTCGAAGTCATGGGGTTAATTAAAAAAATCAGCCAGACGTGTTTAGTCATTTTAGTTACCCATGAAAAAGAACTTGTGGATTTTTACGCTGACCGTGTACTAGAACTGCGCGACGGCGTTATCATCAACGATTATATCAACGAAGGAAACAGAACTTTAGAGCACGTCGATGATCGTAATATCTATCTGAAAGATTTACAGAAAGAAGAAATCGAATCTCCGCTTCCTTTGGATTATTACTATCTCTCCCATCCCGGAAGCAGCCCGAAGATTCAGGTTATTTATACCAATAATACTTTTTATGTTAAAGCAAATACAAAGGCAAAAGTCATTTATTTAAACTCTGACACTGAAGTTAGATTAATCGATGATCACTATCGGAAACCGGAAACCGAAGACGCTCATAAGTCATCCTTTGACCTGACTCAGTTTGGTGAAATTAAATTTGACCAGGCAAGACGTTCCTTTATTCGTTTCCGCGATACGCTTATCGCCGGTTTCAAAAAAGTATTCTCCGGCCGCAAATTTTTCGGTAAACTTTTTTTGATTATCTATTTTGCAATCTCCGCCTTAATTGTATATAATCTTGCTAGTTTCGGAAGTTTGACAAACGCTGACGAAAAAGAATTCTTAACTATCGGTCGAAACCTGATTTCAGTGACGATCAAAGACGATACTACTCTGGCAGATATTAAGAATTTAATCGAAGAGACTGAAGCTGATCAAATCGTTCCGTATACTTCTCAACTTTATATGACTTTATATATTGAATCGTTTTATCAGGCAAGCGGGCTCAGAGGAGCTCAGGTTAATACTCAGATTTTCCCCATGTCGGTTTCACAGATTGATACGAATGACTTAATTATCGGCGCACTTCCTGCAGATAACAAATCCGTTGCTATCGATAAATGGGTTGCGAACTCAATTATCGAATCTAAACAGGCATCGGATATCGGATTGACTAAAATTGAAGATTTAATTGGGGAAGAATTAGGATATTACGGTATCGACAGAATGGTCATTACCGGAATAGTCGAAACAGAATCACCGATTATGGTGGTTACCGATAATAATTATTTAGCATTCGCACAGAAAAATTTCAAATCTCAGGGTGAAATGGCCGGTGACTATACCATTAGTTCCGGACGTGACATTCAAGCGCCTGGTGAAATCTTAATGCATTCTAGTACCAGCTCGTTATTAGGATCAACAATTATCTTTAATGATTTAACGTTAACGGTTGTCGGTAAATATGACAATGATATGTACTTTAGTCCGATTTTACATAACAGCGACGCTACTGATATTATCTTAAATCAGATTATCTCAAGTTTCGGAATGTATTATCAGGATTATCTCTACCTCTATTCAGACAAAGTATCACAGACAATTTCTCAGTTATCAACTTTAGAATATGAAGCTAAAGATGCTTATGAATTAGCGCGATTGGATTATATAGCAAATATGCGTGAGCAAATTACCGGACGCGTTACATCTATATTAGTCACAGTCGGCGGAATCATCGTTTATATATTCTTTATGATGCGTTCTTCAATGCTCGGAAGAATCAAAGAAATCGGGATATACCGTTCAATCGGTGCAACTAAAAAAGATATATATAAAATCTTCTTTTCTGAAATTCTCGCTTTTACAACGATAGGTTCGCTTACCGGTTATCTGTTCATGACTTATATCGTTCTACAGATTCAGAAGACTTTTGGTGCGATAGTCGATATCTTTTATTTCCCATTCACGCTCTTTATCGGCGGAATTGCAGGTCTGTATCTCATCAATATTATCTTTGGTATGATTCCGATATTTACCTTACTACGTAAAACCCCATCCGAAATCAATGCTAAGTTTGATATTTAAGATGATTTTCCGGTAAATAAATCTTGACTACAAAATACAATTATTGTATAATAATTCAGCGTGTGCTCTGCACATGGATTTCGTTGGGAGGATCAGTGATCCTTTGACCACATCACGAAAATAAGGAGGTGTCTTTCGTGGCTAGAGAAATCAAAACAGTCGTAAAGCTCCAAATACCAGGCGGTAAAGCAACACCAGCACCACCTATTGGACCAGCTTTAGGACAAGCAGGTGTCAACATTCAACAATTTTGTGTACAATTCAACGACCGCACAAAAGAAAATGTTGGTAGTGTCATTCCGGTAGTGATTACGGTTTTCGACGACCGTACATTCACATTTATTACCAAAACCCCGCCCGCCAGCGATCTTTTAAAGAAGGCGTGCAACATTCAAAAAGGCGCATCAAATTCCAAAAAGGAAACTGTAGCGACTATTACTCGCGCAAAATTACGCGAACTTGCAGCTGTAAAATTACCTGATTTAAATGCCAATGACGTTGAAGCAGCGTCACGCATTCTTGAAGGCTCTGCAAGAAACATGGGAATTGTCGTAATCGACTAAGCATACTAGTTGTGATTATACAACTATATATGGGAGGACATTTCCGCTAACACCACATATAGGAGGAAATAAATAACATGGCCAAAAAAGGAAAAAAATATCTAGAAGCCGTTGCCAAAGTAGATAGTGAAAAACGCTATTCATTACTCGAAGCTGTCGAATTGGTTAAATCCATTGCTTTCGAAAAGTTTGATGCATCGGTAGAATTAGCCCTGAACTTAAACCTTGACCCACGTAAGGCTGAACAAAACTTACGCGGAGCCATCGTGTTGCCTCACGGCACAGGTAAAGAAAAACGCGTCTTGGTTTTCGCCCGTGGCGAAAAAGCCAGAGAAGCTCAGGCAGCTGGCGCAGACTTTGTCGGCGATGATGAACTCGTTGCTAAAATCGCTGCAGGCTGGTTTGAATTTGACGTTGTCATCGCTACCCCTGACATGATGGGAACCATCGGTAAACTCGGACGTGTATTAGGACCAAAAGGTTTAATGCCTAACCCTAAGACAGGTACTGTTACAACTGATGTTACTAAAGCAGTTTCAGATTCAAAAGGTGGAAAAATCACCTATCGTGTTGATAAGAACGGTAACGTTCAGACTATCGTCGGAAAAGTTTCGTTCCCAGCTGAACATTTAGTTGAAAACATTAAATCAGTCACTGACTTAATCAACAAGATCAAACCTTCAACCGTAAAAGGTATCTACGTTAAGAACGTTGCGATTTCATCGACAATGGGCCCTGGCGTAAAAATTGCTATCTAATAATTACATTATAAATCATCTATTCGAAGACAGTAGGCGCTAAAACGCTTAATATCCTACCGAGAATTGATCAGTAAAGAAACCATTTACTCCTCTTTTCTCGCGAAAAGAGGATTTTCTTTTAAAAACGAATTTTAAACAGGAGGTGTCACGATGTCAAATGCATCTATTTTAAATGCAAAAGAAGCTGATGTTCAGGCTTTAGTTGAAAAAATGAGCAATGCGAAATCTGTTGTCGTTGCAGAATATCGCGGATTGACCGTTAAAAAGACTGAAGAATTACGTCGTCTTCTCCGCAAGGAAGGCTGCGAAATGATTGTTGCTAAAAACAATATTTCCCGCCGCGCTGCTAAAGCCACAGGATTTAATGGCCTTGACAATGACCTTGTCGGACCAAACTCTGTTGTATTATCGATGAAAGATTCGATAGTTGCAACCAAAGTACTTTTTGATTTTGCTCGTAAAAACCCAAACCTTGTTGTTAAGGCTGGTGTCGTTGATGGAGATTACTTTAACCAAGATCAAATTAAGATGATCGCTCAGTTACCATCAAGACAAGTATTACTCGCAATGTTAGCAAGTGCATTATATTCACCGCTTAAAGATCTCGCAGTCGGTCTTGATATGATTGCAAATAAAGAATAATAAAACTAATGGAGGAATAAAAAAATGGCAAAATTAACTGCAAAAGACTTTATTGAGTCTTTAAAAGAAATGACAATATTAGAAATCAAAGCTTTAATCGACGCAATGAAAGAAGAATTCGGCGTTGACCCATCAGCTGTTTCAGCTGCTCCAGCTGCCGCTGCAGCCGT
The DNA here is from genome assembly GCA_937928185.1 of uncultured Caryophanales bacterium. GTDB lineage: Bacteria > Bacillota_I > Bacilli_A > Izemoplasmatales > Hujiaoplasmataceae > UBA5603. The sequence continues at coordinate 10,679 of CALEZX010000046.1, read as the reverse complement.
TGTTGAAGAAGAACAAGGACCAAAAGAAGTATCCGTTATCATGACATCTGTTGGCGCAAGCAAAGTTGCTGTCATCAAAGTTGTTCGTGAATTAACTGGTCTTGGCTTAATCGAAGCTAAAAACTTAGTTGATGCTGCTCCAAAAGCAATTAAAGAAAAAATCAAAGAAGACGAAGCTAAAGAAATCGCTAAGAAACTTACTGACGCTGGCGCTACAGTCGAAATTAAGTAATAACTTTCTTGAACACTAAACCTGAGACTCTCTCAGGTTTTTAGCGTTTTAAGGGGGTGTATCATATTGTCACATTATTATACAAAAGACAACGATCGGCTGGATAGCGACAAGCGTCCAGTCCATTTTGTCGTCAAGGGGCACAAGTTTACGCTTGACACCGATAAAGGTGTCTTTTCGAAATCAGGCTTAGATTTTGGTTCAAGAGTACTGCTTGAATCAATTGAAACAAAAGTACAGGATTCTGTGCTGGATCTGGGTTGCGGGTACGGACCGATAGGGATTGTTATTAAGAAACTGTATGGTTCGAAAGTCACGATGGTTGATATCAACGACCGCGCAGTTAGATTATCTGCAGAAAACGCGAAACTGAATTTCGTTACGGTTAATGTTTTGCAGAGCGACGGATTTTCAGCTGTTTCAGGAAAATTTGACTGGATTCTAACTAATCCGCCAATCCGTGCCGGTAAGCAGGTTATTTACGGATGGTTCGAACGAGCGAAGTCGTTTTTAAGCGATTCAGGACGATTAATCATTGTTATCAATAAAAATCAAGGTGCGCCATCTGCTCTTACATTTTTACAATCAATATATTCACAGGTTGATGTGATTACAAAAAAATCAGGATATCATTTGATATCTTGCCAAAAATAATTGACTATTTGACAACATTGTGATAACATATTTAAATGCGATAGAATGCGCATTTTTGTGTTTATGTGTCGATTTTCTGTTGTTTGAGCTTCATATATTTTACATTTTGAGGTGATTTTGTGGATTTTAAAACGGTTAAGTATGGAAAAAAACGGGAAAGAAGAAATTATTCGCGCGTTAAATCGAATGTTGAACTCCCAGATTTAATAGAAGTTCAGACATCTTCATTTGATTGGTTTATTGAAACAGGATTAAAAGAACTGTTTCACGATATTTCTCCGATTACCAACTTCACCGAAAACCTCGAACTCTATTTTGGTGATTATGAGATCGGGGAACCAAAGTATTCCGTTTTGGAATGCAAGGAGAAGGACGTCACCTATTCTCGTCCGCTCAGAGTATCTGTTCGTCTTTTAAACAAAGACGCCGTCGACAAAGATACCGGAGAAGTTAATATTAAGGAACAAAAAATCTTCATGGGCGATATTCCGGTAATGAGTCCGGTCGGAACCTTTATTATCAATGGTTCAGAACGTGTTATCGTATCGCAGATTGTTCGTTCTTCAGGTGTTTTCTTCTCAGAAGAAGTTGACAAAAAAACATTACAAAGAAAGTATTTAGGCCAGGTTATTCCGACACGCGGAGCTTGGTTGGAATATGAAATCGGATCAAAAGATTTGCTTTACGCAAAAATCGATAGATCCAAAAAAATCTATTTAACAACGATGATCAAGGCGCTTGGATTCTCAACTCCAAAACAAATCTTTGATCTTTTTGGCGATAATCCTTTATTACAGAATACGCTTGATAAAGATTTAACAGCCAATTCAGAAGACGCTATGAAAGAAGTTTACTCCAAAATCCGTCAGGGTGAAACTGCGACGATTGAAGGAGCCCGTTCTTTCTTCGTTTCCCGTCTTTATGACGAAAAACGTTATGACCTCGCTGAAGTCGGACGTTTTAAAATCAATCAGAAACTCGACGTCATCGTCAGAATCAGACAATTGCTTGAAAAAGGCGTTGAAGTAGCTCTTGCCCAAGACGTTATCGACAATGTTACAGGAGAAGTCTTATTTACCAAGGGTCAAGTTCTGACTGAATCCATCGTTAATAAACTCGATAAGAACCGTTCTCTTTTCACCAGCCGCGTCGTCTTCGATAAACAGCTTGAAGATGAACTCCAAATTCATCTGGACCGCGAAGCGAGAAAAGAAATCGTTTCTGAAAACATGAATGAAGATTTTATCGAAAAAGTAGTCAGAAACTGCTTCGTAGAATCATTAGAATTGACCATTCATACGAACGGTGATAAAAAGAACGTTAAGCTAATCGGAAATAACTCTTTTGAGACTGCACTTCACATTCAAACTTCCGATATCATCGCTAGTATTTCATATTATCTTAATCTGTTCGACCGCATCGGTTCTTTAGACGACATCGACCACTTAGGAAACCGCCGTCTGCGTTTAATCGGTGAATTACTGAAAAACCAGTTCAGAATCGGTTTGGCTAAAATGGAGAAAAACGTTAAAGACCGCATGTCGACAAAAGATACAAAAGACATGACTCCACAGAACTTAATTAATATTCGCCCATTGACTTCTTCTTTAAAAGAATTCTTTGGCAGTTCACAATTATCGCAGTTCATGCAGCAAACCAATCCGTTAGATGAAATTACGCATAAACGCCGTATTTCAGCGCTCGGACCGGGAGGATTAACCCGTGACCGCGCTGGCTTCGAAGTCCGTGACGTTCATCAGTCTCACTATGGCCGTATTTGTCCAATTGAAACTCCTGAAGGTCAGAACATCGGTTTGATTAACTCCTTAGCTTGTTACGTCAAAGTTAACAAATATGGCTTTATGGAAACTCCTTATTTAAAGGTAGATAAAGAAACCCGTAAAGTTACTAACGAAATCGAATATTTAAGTGCTGATCAGGAACAAAACTTTGTCATCGCCCAGGCCAACGTCCGCTTAAACGACGATATGACCATTCAAGACGACAGAGTCATCGGCCGTTTCCAGGGTGAAACCAAGATTTATGATGCAGCAAAATGCGATTACATGGACGTTTCTCCAAAACAGATTGTTTCGATTTCAACCGCATGTATCCCGTTCCTAGAACATGACGACGCTAACCGTGCCCTGATGGGTGCGAACATGCAGCGTCAGGCTATTCCGCTGTTAAAACCGGAAGCTCCTTTTGTAGGAACCGGAATTGAATATAAAACCGCTCATGACTCCGGCACCTGTGTTATTGCTCAGTACGACGGTATCGTTGAACACGTTGACGGAATTATCGTCAAGGTGAGAAGAGAAACCGGCGAATTAGATACTTATAACTTAGCTAAATTCATGAGAAGTAACCAAGGTACCTGCATCAACCAAAAACCAATCGTTACTTTAGGCGAAACCATTAAAGTCGGAGACATTATCGCCGACGGTCCTTCAATGGAAGATGGCGAATTGGCATTAGGACGCAACGTCGTTGTAGCATTCATGACCTGGAACGGTTATAACTATGAAGACGCTGTCATCATGAACGAACGTTTGGTCCGCGATGACGTTTATACTTCAATTCATATCGAAAAATATGAAATTGAAGCTCGCGACACTAAACTCGGAAAAGAAGAAATTACCCGTGAAATTCCAAACGTCGGTGAAGACGGACGTAAATATTTAGATGACAACGGCATCATTATTCCTGGTGCTGAAGTTAAAGAAGGCGACATTTTAGTTGGTAAAGTTACCCCTAAAGGTCAAACTGATCCAACACCGGAAGATCGCCTGTTACTCGCAATCTTTGGTGAAAAATCACGCGAAGTCAGAGACACCTCTTTAAGAGTTCCTCACGGCGGCGGCGGTATCGTTCATTCAATCAAAGTTTTCTCAAGAGAGAACGACGACGAATTAGCTCCTGGCGTTAATCAAGTTGTCAGAGTATACATCGTTCAGAAACGTAAAATATCTGAAGGTGACAAGATGGCCGGACGTCATGGTAATAAAGGCGTTATCTCCAAAATTCTACCAAGCGAAGATATGCCATACCTGCCAGACGGCACCCCGGTTGATATCATGTTAAATCCACAAGGTGTTCCGTCTCGTATGAATATCGGTCAGGTTCTTGAAATTCATCTTGGCATGGCTGCTAAAAAATTAGGTATTCATGTTGCTACACCGGTATTTGACGGCGTTGAACAACATGACCTTAACGATATTATGCAGGAAGCCGGAATGGATCTGGATGGTAAAACATACCTTTACGACGGCCGTACCGGTGAAAAATTTGATAACCGCGTATCCGTCGGCGTCATGTATATGATTAAACTTGACCACATGGTTGACGATAAACTTCACGCTCGTAGCGTAGGACCTTACACATTAGTTACCCAACAGCCAATGGGCGGTAAAGCTCAGAACGGCGGACAACGTTTCGGCGAAATGGAAGTTTGGGCGTTAGAAGCTTATGGTGCGGCTTATACATTACAGGAAATGTTAACCGTTAAATCCGATGATATCGTCGGAAGAAATAAAGTATTCAGAGCAATTGTTGACGGACAGCCGATTCCGGAACCGTCATTACCGGAATCATTCCGCGTTTTAACAAGAGAATTGCGTTCATTAGGTATTTATGTTGAACTAATCGACCGTGAAACCGGCGTGAATGAAGTAAACAAGAGCTTAATTGATGATGACGTTGAAGACTATATTACCAAATATGGCTTCCAATCTTAAGAAGGGTGAGTGAAAATAATGAGTCAGAAATATTCGCATTTAAAGATTCGTTTGGCCTCACCGGAAGAAATTAGAAGCTGGTCTTACGGCGAAGTCAAAAAACATGAAACGATTAATTACCGGACATTAAAACCGGAAAAAGACGGATTGTTCTGCGAAGTAATCTTTGGCCCGACTAAAGATTATCAGTGCGCATGTTCAAATAAATCAAAAAGAAGTGCACATCCAGGTAAAAAATGTCCGATTTGCGGCGTTGAATATACCGAAAGCAAAGTCAGAAGAGAACGTATGGGTCACATTGAACTTGCAGCTCCCGTCGTTCATGCCTGGTATTTAAGAAACAGCCCATCAAGATTAGCGATTTTACTCGATATTAAATCTAAAGATTTAGAAGAAGTTGTTTATTTAGCTTCTTATATCGTTGTTGATCCGGGCGATACGGACTTACAATTAAAACAAATCTTATCAGAAGCTGATTACACTCGTTATTACTTTGAACACGGTACCCGTTTCAAAGCTTTAACCGGTGCGGAAGCAGTCAAATATCTCTTAAAGAAAATGGATTTGGAAAAAGAAACCGTTAATTTAAGAAAAGAATTAAAAACGGCTTCAAAACAACGCCGCGACAAAATCATTAAACGCTTAAACGTCGTTGAAGCCTTCAAAAACAGCAATAACAAACCTGAATGGATGGTTCTAGACGTTCTCCCGGTTATTCCTCCGGATTTACGTCCGATGGTTCAGTTAGACGGCGGCCGTTTTGCGACCACTGACCTAAACGACCTTTACCGCCGTATCTTAAACCGTAACAACCGTTTAAAACGTCAGTTCGAACAAGGTGCTCCACATCTGATTACGAAAAACGAAAAACGTATGTTACAGGAAGCTGTCGATGCTTTAATCGATAATTCAAAACGCGGCCGAAAGGTTGTCGTTGAAAAGAACCGCGCATTAAAATCGTTATCCGATATGCTCCGTGGTAAACAAGGTCGTTTCCGTCAAAACTTACTTGGAAAACGTGTTGACTACTCCGGACGTTCAGTTATCGTTGTCGGACCAGATCTTGAAATGTACCAATGCGGTCTTCCAAAAGAAATGGCAATCATTCTCTTTAAACCGTTCGTCATCAGAGAACTCATCAGCCGCAACATTACTTCTAATATTCGCAGTGCTAAACGTTTAATCGAAACCTTAGACGGACGCATCTGGAACGTCTTAGAAGACGTCATCAGAGAACATCCGGTTTTACTAAACCGTGCCCCGACGCTTCACCGTTTAGGTATTCAGGCATTTGAACCTAAACTCGTCGAAGGAAAAGCAATTCGTCTGCATCCGCTTGTTACAACAGCATTCAACGCTGACTTCGACGGCGACCAGATGGCTGTTCACGTTCCATTGTCAGAAGAAGCTCAGGCTGAAGCGCGCGTTTTAATGTTAGCTTCTAACAACATTCTGAATCCAAAAGACGGAAAACCAGTCGTTACGCCGTCTCAGGACATGGTTTTAGGTAATTATTACCTAACGTTAGAAAGAAGCGGTGAAATCGGAGAAGGTTCAGTTTATAAAGATTACAATGAAGTCATTATGGCATATGAAAACAAAATCATTTCGCTTCATTCAAGAATATTAGTCAAAGCTTCGACTTTAAATCATCCTTTAAACGAAGGCTTGAAGAATCATTATTTGGTCACTACTTGCGGGAAATTGATTTTCAATACCATTTTACCTTCAACGTTCCCTTACATTAACGAACCGACCGAATTGAATCTTAAAGTTGAAACGCCAAGCAAGTATTTCTTAGCCCCGGGAACCAATTTAAAAGAAGCGATTAAAACGATGCCTTTAGTTGGTCCGTTTAAGAAGAAATTCTTAAGCCAGATTATTGCGGAAATCTTTGCTAAATACAAAATCAATGAAACATCCAAAATGCTTGATAAGATGAAAAATATCGGATTCAAGTATTCAACGGTTGCGGGTATTACTGTAGCGGCTTCTGACGTTCAAGTATACTCGAAAAAGCAAGAAATTTTAGCTGCACATGATAAACAGGTCGATGAAATCCTTGAACTTTATAATATGGGCTTGTTAACCGATAACGAACGCGCGGCATTAGTTATCGCTGAATGGTCAAAAGCTAAAGATGAAATTCAGACCGGATTACTCGCCGAACTGAAAAAAGACAATCATATCTTTATTATGTCTGATTCCGGTGCGCGTGGTAATGCATCAAACTTCACCCAATTAGCTGGTATGCGTGGCTTGATGGCCAATCCATCCGGAGGAACCATCGAATTACCAATTAAAGCTTCGTTCCGTGAAGGCTTAACGATGTCAGAATTCTTCATCTCGACTCACGGAGCGCGTAAAGGTTCTACCGATACCGCTTTAAAAACGGCTGAATCCGGATATTTAACTCGTCGTTTAGTTGACGTCAGTCAGGATGTCGTTATTACTGAAGAAGATTGCGGAACGGATAAAGGCGTTAGAGTTCATGAATTACTCGATCGCGACGGTAAGGTTATTGAAACCTTATATGAACGTATCCAAGGCCGATATGCAGCTGAAGATTTCGTTCATCCGGAAACTGGAGAAATCTTAGTTTACCGCAATAAATACGTTACTGAAGATATCGCAAGAGCCATTGTAGCAACCGGAGTTAAATCCGTGATGGTCCGTACCGCATTAACCTGCTCGGCTAAAGTTGGTATCTGCCGTAAATGTTATGGTCAGAACTTAGCAACCGGCTCTAAAGCAGAGGTTGGTGAATCAGTTGGTACCATTGCTGCTCAATCCATTGGTGAACCTGGTACGCAGTTAACCATGAGAACGTTCCATACCGGCGGTGTTGCCGGCGATGACATCACTCAGGGTCTCCCGCGTGTTCAGGAATTGTTTGAAGCCAGAACCTCAAAAGGTAAAGCTATCATTTCTGAAATCAATGCTACCGTTAAAGAAATACAGCAGATTGATGAACGTTATGTTATTACCGTTTCTAACGATATTGAAACGAAGAAATACGAAACCAATTCAAACGTACAGTTATCTGTCCGTAAAGACGACGACGTTTACGCCGGTCAGCAATTAACCGAAGGCGCTATCGATCCGAAAGAATTATTACGCGTTACGGATATGGAAACCGTTCAGCAGTACATTTTAAAAGAAGTTCAGAAAGTTTATCGTTCACAAGGCGTTGATATTTCTGACAAACACTTAGAAATTATCATCCGTCAGATGACCAGAAGAATTAATATCATGCTTGAAGGCGACACTGAATTATTACCTGGAAGTCAAATTTCCATCAACGAATTCATTGAAGCAAATAAAGGTGCATTATTATCTGGCAAACGTCCTGCCGTTGGTAAACCAGTGCTTCTCGGTATCACAAAAGCTTCTTTAAGAAGCGATTCCTTCCTGTCGGCAGCTTCCTTCCAGGAAACAACCCGCGTACTAACCGATGCGGCAATCCGTTCGAAAGAAGATCCGCTGTTAGGCTTGAAAGAAAATGTCATTATCGGTGGTTTGATTCCTTCCGGAACCGGTATTCTGAAACATACTTTATTTGAGTATGAAGCACCAGTTAACGAAGAGGAAGATTTATTCGCTGATTTTGAAGAATAAATGTATTTTAAAGAGGATATAAATATCCTCTTTTTTTTTAATTTTTGTAATGAAAAAATTTTTATCAAATTAACGGCATTTTTTAGTTGACACTAAAGAATAGGTATGATAGAATATAAAAGCGCGTGAAAGAAACGAAAGCGTGCAAGCAGGTCTTTGAAAACTGAACAGAAAACAAATACAATAAAAAACTTCGATTAAAAGAATGAGTTAGAAAACAATTCATAAAACAAATGGAGAGTTTGATCCTGGCTCAGGATAAACGCTGGCGGCATGCCTAATACATGCAAGTCGAACGGACATAGCAATATGTTAGTGGCGAACGGGTGAGTAACACGTAAGTAACCAACCTTCAAGACGAGGATAACCACTGGAAACGGTAGCTAAAACTGGATAGGATATTTTATCACAAGATGGAATATTTAAAGGTGCTGAAAGGCACTACTTGAAGCTGGGCTTGCGGCGCATTAGATAGTTGGTGAGGTAACGGCCCACCAAGTCAACGATGCGTAGCAGCGCTGAGAGGCGGAACTGCCACACTGGGACTGAGACACGGCCCAGACTCCTACGGGAGGCAGCAGTAGGGAATTTTCGGCAATGGGGGGAACCCTGACCGAGCAATGCCGCGTGAATGAAGAAGGTCTTCGGATTGTAAAGTTCTGTTATTGGGAAAGAACATCATATTCAGGAAATGGGATATGACTGACGGTACCCAATTAGAAAGCCCCGGCCAACTACGTGCCAGCAGCCGCGGTAATACGTAGGGGGCGAGCGTTATCCGGATTTATTGGGCGTAAAGCGTGTGTAGGCGGTTTATTAAGTCAGGCGTAAAAGATCACAGCTCAACTGTGTAGGGCGTTTGAAACTGGTAGACTTGAATACGGTAGAGGTAGGTGGAATTCCATGTGTAGCGGTGGAATGCGTAGATATATGGAGGAACACCAATGGCGAAGGCAGCTTACTGGGCCGGAATTGACGCTGAGGCACGAAAGCGTGGGGAGCAAACAGGATTAGATACCCTGGTAGTCCACGCCGTAAACGATGGGTACTAGGTGTTGCGGGTATTGACCCCTGCAGTGCCGCAGCTAACGCATTAAGTACCCCGCCTGGGAAGTACGGTCGCAAGACTAAAACTCAAAGGAATTGACGGGGGCCCGCACAAGCGGTGGAGCATGTGGTTTAATTCGATGGTACGCGAGGAACCTTACCTGGGCTTGACATATAGAGGAATGTGACAGAGATGTCACAGCCGGGCAACCGGCCTTTATACAGGTGCTGCATGGCTGTCGTCAGCTCGTGCCGTGAGGTGTTGGGTTAAGTCCCGCAACGAGCGCAACCCTCATTGTTAGTTACTACCATTCAGTTGAGGACTCTAATGAGACTGCCAACGACAAGTTGGAGGAAGGTGGGGATGACGTCAAATCATCATGCCCTTTATGACCTGGGCTACAAACGTACTACAATGGCCAATACAAAGAGATGCGAAGCGGTGACGTGGAGCGAACCTCAGAAAGTTGGTCTCAGTTCAGATTGAAGTCTGCAACTCGACTTCATGAAGGCGGAATCGCTAGTAATCGCGAGTCAGCAGATCGCGGTGAATACGTTCCCGGGTTTTGTACACACCGCCCGTCAAACCATGAGAGTTAGTAACACCCGAAGCCGGTGGCCTAACCTGAAAGGGGGGGAGCCGTCTAAGGTGGGACCGATGATTGGGGTTAAGTCGTAACAAGGTATCCCTACGGGAACGTGGGGATGGATCACCTCCTTTCTAGGGAGAAATCTTATAGGAAGCAAACCGCAAGACGAGACAACGAAGAGTCTCGGAGTATTCTAGTTTTCTGTTTAGTTTTGAAAGACTTGAAAGAGTTTTTCTTTATAAAAGAAGGTCTTTGAAAAGTGGATAATACTGTAGTAAAGTTAAGGAAATAAGAGCATAAGGTGGATGCCTAGGCACTAGGAGCCGATGAAGGACGTGACGAACTACGAAAAGCCTCGGGGAGCAGTAAGTACGCAGAGATCCGGGGATATCCGAATGGGGCAACCCAGCAGTTGAAGACTGCTACGAAAGAGGGAACGCAGCGAATTGAAACATCTTAGTAGCTGTAGGAAAAGAAAGCAAAAGCGATTCTGCTAGTAGCGGCGAGCGAAAGCGGAACAGCCCAGTTACCACATAGAGTTACAAAACCACATGATAGAGGAAAGGTATTGGAAAAGCCTGCCAAAGAGGGTGAAAGCCCCGTAATCGAAATTGTGTGGACTCTGGTAACGAAGAGTACGGCGAGACAAGTGGAATCTTGTCGGAAAAAGGGAGGACCATCTCCCAAGGCTAAATACTCCCTAGTGACCGATAGTGAACCAGTACCGTGAGGGAAAGGTGAAAAGAACCCCGGGAGGGGAGTGAAAGAGAACCTGAAACCATATGCTTACAACAAGTCAGA
>CALEZX010000045.1 GCA_937928185.1 uncultured Caryophanales bacterium | reverse complement strand
GAGCACATGACTGTTAATCATGGGGTCCTAGGTTCAAGTCCTAGTTGAGGCGCCACGAACGACCATCGGATTAGGCTTAATGCTTAATCTTTTTTAATGGGAAATAACTTATAAAAAAAAGATGATTATTCAGAAGAAATCACGCTTGACACACCTCGGTACGTGGTGTATAATATCTATGCTGCAAAAATATGGAAAATGGGGTTACTGATGTAACCTTATAAAAATGACTCAAACGCACCTCCCGGGTGTGTGGGTACGAAAGGAGGAAATGAAATGCCTACTATTAATCAGTTAATTAAACACGGTCGTACTGACAAAACCAGAAAATCCAAAGCGCCGCAATTAAATATCGGTTTTAATACTCTTACTAAATCTTATACCGATGTATCGAGCCCGCAAAAACGTGGTGTCTGCGTTCGTGTTGCCACAATGACCCCAAAGAAACCAAACTCTGCTCTTCGTAAATATGCACGTGTTCGTTTATCAAATGGCGGTGAAGTTAATGCTTACATCCCAGGTGTCGGACATAAACTTCAGGAGCACAGCGTTGTTCTCATTCGTGGCGGTCGTGTTAAAGACCTACCTGGTGTTCGTTATCACATTATCCGTGGAACACTTGATACAACAGCCGTTGCCGGCAGAATGCAATCCCGTTCCAAATATGGCGCTAAGAAAGCGCAACCGAAGAAAAAATAGTCAATTTTGACAATGAACCTAAAAAAACAAAAATCTAAAATAGAATATCTCTCGAAAGGAGGAATTTGTTATGCCTCGTAAAGGAAAAGTTGTTAAAAGAGACGTTTTACCGGATCCAATATACAACTCAAAATTAGTTACAAAATTAATTAATAGCATTATGTTAGATGGTAAAAAAGGCTTAGCCCAGACCATTTTATACGATGCTTTTGAAAAAGTACGTGAAGTTACCGGCAGAGAACCGTTAGAAGTTTTCAATGATGCTTTAAATAACATCATGCCAGTATTAGAAGTAAGAAGCCGTCGAATCGGCGGACAGAACTACCAAGTTCCAGGCGAAGTTAAGAGTGATCGTCGTTTGACACTTGGATTAAGATGGTTAGTTCAATATTCGCGTTCACGCAATGAAAAAACCATGCAAGAAAGATTGGCGAAAGAAATCGTTGACGCTTCCAATGGTCAAGGTGCTTCAGTCAAGAAAAAAGAAGATATGCACAGAATGGCCGAAGCTAATAAAGCTTTTGCACATTACCGCTTTTAATTAGGAAGGAATCAGTTATGGCACGTGAATACACATTAAATAAAACACGTAACATTGGCATCATGGCTCACATCGATGCCGGCAAAACCACGACAACCGAACGCGTGCTTTTCCACACGGGAAAAATCCATAAAATGGGTGAAACTCATGACGGAAGTGCGCAAATGGACTGGATGGAACAAGAACAAGAACGTGGAATTACCATTACTGCCGCTGCGACCACTGCTTTCTGGAAAAATCACAGAGTCAATATCATCGACACCCCTGGCCACGTTGATTTCACCGTCGAGGTTTCAAGATCTCTTCGTGTTTTAGATGGTGCCGTAACCGTGCTTGATGCTCAAGCCGGTGTTGAACCTCAAACCGAAACTGTTTGGCGTCAAGCCAACGAATACCATGTTCCTCGCGTTGTATTTGCGAACAAGATGGACAAAACAGGTGCTGACTTTGCTTACTCAATTGATACAATCCACAAGCGTTTAGGCGCAAAAGCAGAAGCTATCCAATGGCCAATTGGTGCTGAAAGTAATTTTGAAGGCATGATCGACTTAGTTGAAATGAGAGCATTTTATTTCGACGGCGGTCAGGAAGAAAATTATGAAATCAAACCAATTCCTGCGAATATGCTTGAACTTGCTAAAGAAAAACGCGCTAAACTCGTTGAAACCATTGCGGATTTCGATGAAGAATTAATGATGATGGTTTTAGAAGGCGAAGAAGTTTCGGCTGAACTCTTAAAGAGAGCCATCCGTACAGCCACTTTAACCGTTGAATTCTTCCCAGTCATCTGCGGATCTGCTTTCAAAAACAAAGGCGTAAAACCAATGTTAGATTGCGTCATCGATTATTTACCTTCACCTGTTGAAGTACCGCAAATCAAAGGTTTTGACAGACATGGCGAAGAAGTGATTGTTGAACATGATGATGATCATGAGTTCGTTGCCCTTGCTTTCAAGGTGATGACTGACCCGTTTGTCGGACGCTTGACATTCTTCCGTGTTTATTCAGGATCTGTTCAAAAGGGTTCTTACGTTCTTAACACTTCTAAGAATAAAAAAGAACGTTTAGGCCGTTTACTTCAGATGCATGCGAATAACAGAAATGAAATTGATGAAGTTTACTGTGGCGATATCGCTGCTGCAGTTGGCTTGAAAGATACGATTACCGGTGATACTCTCTGCTCAGAAAAGAAATTCGTTGTTTTAGAAACCATGATTTTCCCAGAACCGGTTATCCATGTCGCTATTGAACCAAAAACTAAAAATGACCAAGAGAAGATGGGCGTTGCCTTATCTAAACTTGCTGAAGAAGATCCAACATTCAGAACTTACACTGACCAAGAAACATCACAGACGATCATCGCTGGTATGGGTGAATTACACCTTGAAATCATCGTTGACAGAATGCGCCGTGAGTTTAAAGTCGAAGCTACTGTAGGTAACCCACAGGTATCCTACCGCGAAACTATTAAACAAACTGCTGAATGTGAAGGCAAATTTGTCAGACAATCTGGTGGACGTGGACAATACGGACATGTTTGGATCAGATTCGAACCGAACCCAGGTAAAGGATTTGAATTCGTTGATAAAATCGTTGGCGGTACTGTTCCGAGAGAATATATCCCAGCAGTTGACAAAGGTCTTCAAGAAGCCATTACTTCAGGTGTCGTTGCCGGCTATCCGATGATTGATATCAAAGCAACGTTATTCGACGGATCTTACCATGAAGTCGACTCTTCAGAAATGGCATTTAAGATTGCTGCTTCGATGGCGTTAAAATTAACAAAAGAAAAATGCAAACCAACTTTATTAGAACCGATTATGTCAGTTGACGTTGTTACGCCAGACGATTACTTAGGTAATGTCATCGGCGACTTAACAAGCCGTCGCGGCCGAATTGAAGGACAGGAAGCCCGCGGAAACGCTCAGAAAGTTTCAGCAAAAGTACCGCTCTCGCAAATGTTTGGTTACGCTACAGCATTACGTTCTAATTCACAGGGACGCGCGGTCTACACAATGCAGTTTTCGCATTATGAAGAAACCCCGAAATCGATTGCGGACGAAATCGTTAAGAAACGCAATAGCTAGTCTTGTCTGAATAGAACCTTGGTAACAAATCTATTGCTTTTAAGCAAAGATTGTTATAAAATAATATCGATATCCTAAACCCAAAAAAATCATAAAAATTATAAAGGAGAATACAAAAATGGCAAAAGCTAAATTTGAACGTACTAAACCACACGTTAATATTGGCACCATTGGTCACGTTGACCATGGAAAAACCACTTTAACTGCAGCAATCACCATGGTTCTTGCAAAAAAAGGTTTATCTGAAGTCAGAGACTATGCTTCTATCGACTCTGCACCAGAAGAAAAGGCAAGAGGAATCACGATTAATACTGCTCACATTGAATACTCAACAGCTAACCGTCACTACGCACACGTAGACTGCCCAGGCCATGCTGACTATGTTAAAAACATGATCACTGGTGCTGCTCAAATGGACGGCGCTATCCTTGTTGTATCCGCTGCTGACGGCGCGATGCCACAAACCAGAGAACACATCTTACTTTCTCGTCAAGTTGGTGTTCCGAAAATCGTTGTTTTCTTAAACAAAGCTGATATGGTTGATGATCCAGAATTAATCGAATTAGTAGAAATGGAAATTCGTGAATTATTAAGCGAATACCAATTTCCAGGAGATGAAACTCCAATTATCGTTGGTTCTGCTTTAAAAGCTATGGAAGGCGATGCTCATTACGAAGAAAAAATTATGGAATTAATGGATGCAGTTGACTCCTATATTCCATTACCAGAAAGACCAGTAGACAAACCATTCTTAATGCCAGTCGAAGACGTCTTCACAATTACCGGCCGTGGAACAGTTGCAACTGGCCGTGTTGACCGTGGAACCATCAAAGTTGGTGAAGCTGTTGAAATCATCGGTATCAAAGATACTAAAGCATCAGTTGTTACTGGTGTTGAAATGTTCCGTAAATTACTTGACTATGCTCAAGCTGGTGACAACGTTGGTCTATTACTCCGTGGTGTTAACCGCGATGAAGTACAACGTGGACAAGTTATCGCTAAACCAAAGTCAGTTACTCCACACACAAACTTCACTGCTCAAGTTTACGTTTTGAGCAAAGAAGAAGGCGGACGTCATACTCCATTCTTCTCTAACTACCGCCCACAATTCTATTTCCGTACAACGGACGTTACTGGTGTTATCGAATTACCAAAAGGCATCGAAATGGTTATGCCTGGCGACAACACAGAAATGATCGTAGAATTAATCCACCCAATCGCTTTGGAACAAGGAACTAAGTTCTCAATTCGTGAAGGCGGACACACTGTCGGTGCTGGTTCAGTCGTAACTATCATTAAGTAATAAACATTAAAGTAATACATTAGGGATGCTCAATGCATCCCTTTTTTATATTCACTATAGATATCTTTATCATTATCAAGTACAATATTATTAAATGTAGTATTTAGGAGGATATCATGAAGATTAAGAAGATTTTATCTTATCTGATACCTGCAATTATTATCCTGGCCGGAGGAGTCATTCTTTCTTTAGCTGCCTGGTTAGCTTACTATGGAATAGTGTCATTAGTTGAAGCAGTATTTTTCCCTCTCGATCCGATGTTTGTCCCGATGACACTATTACGGTTTTTGTCTGCCTTAGGATTATCTGTCGCAACATTTTTTATTGTTCGTTCAAAAGCTCATGAATATGTTAAAACCATTTTCGTCATGGGAGCGGTATGTATGATAGTAATCGCAACGGTGATTTCCCTCTATGAGACTTTGGCTATTGCTTTAGGCATTATCGCAGTTATTTATGCCGTTGTGATTTATTTTTTTATTCGGTTTAAAAAAACTTGGTACTATTATTTAGCGATTGTTTATGCTATCATACTTGGGTTAGCTTATAGTTGGCCGTACTAATTTCTTATTAAGGAGTAAACACCATGATAGATTCACATGTTCACTTAAACGCAGAACAATTTAAAGGTCTCGTTGATGAAACCGTAAAACAGGCGCTCGCAAATGGCGTTAATGCGATGATCTGTATTGGTTACGATGCATTGACGAATTTATTAGCATTGGAGATTGCTGAAAAATATCCTGAAGTTTACTGTACGCTTGGATTTCATCCTGAAATCGCCCATGACGTTACACAGGAGGACATCATCGCACTTGAATCAATGCTTAAACATCCCAAAGTCGTAGGAATAGGTGAATGCGGATTAGATTACTACTGGGATAAAACTTATATTCTTGAACAAAAAGCAATCTTTAAGGCACAAATAGAACTAGCAAATAAAACAAAATTACCGTTGATAATACATATGAGAGATTCTGCCCTCGATACCCTTGAAATGATTAGGCAATATAAACATAAAGACACGCCGGGAATAATGCATTGTTATTCGGGTTCGGTAGAGATGGTTGAGTTATTTATCAAAGAGAATCTCCACATTTCTTTAGCTGGTCCGGTGACATTTAAAAATGCAGTAACGCCAAAAGCGGTTGCCAAAATGGTTCCCGTTGAACGTCTTTTAATTGAAACTGACGCTCCTTATTTAGCGCCGATGCCTCACCGTGGAAAACAAAATACGCCGGCTTATTTGCCTTATACGCTCGCTGAAATTGCAAAAATCAGGGAAATCTCTTCAGATGAACTCGATAAAATTACTGAGGAAAATACACGGAAGTTATTTAAAATATAATCCAAAAATTATTCGCAAATACGGGGGCACAATCCCCCGTTTTGCTTGTAAAAAAACCATAAATGTATTACAATATTAATGTTATTCAGAGGAGTTGAAATTATGGGATTAACCGCAGGAATCGTTGGCTTACCCAATGTCGGAAAATCAACGTTATTTAATGCAATTACAAAATCAAATGCTTTCGCCGCAAACTATCCATTCGCGACGATTGAACCCAATGTCGGGGTTGTCGAAGTTCCCGACGAACGGATAGAACAATTAGTTAAAATGTATAATCCGAAAAAGACTATCTATACGACATTTGAATTTACCGATGTCGCCGGATTAGTCAAAGGAGCATCAAAAGGAGAAGGATTGGGAAACCAGTTTTTATCGCATATTCGGAATTGCGACGCAATATGTCAGGTAGTTCGCTGCTTCGATGATGATAATGTCATTCACGTCGAAGGTAATGTTAATCCGCTTCGGGATATTGAAACCATTAGGATTGAACTGATATTGGCTGACCTAGATACCGTCGAAAAAAGATTACCGAAAATTGAAAAAAAAGCTCAGATGAAAATCGAAAAAGAAGCGGTTGTCGAATATGAAACATTAATCAAAATTAAAACCGCATTATTAGATTCAAAACCCATCCGGGCATTAAAATTAACTTCCGAAGAAGAGAAAATCATCAAGAATTTTAGTTTCTTAACGGCAAAGCCGACACTATATGTCTGTAACGTTTCTGACGATGAATTACTCGATTATGAAGGCAATCTGTATGTTCAGGAAGTAAAGAATCTCGCAAATGAAGAAAATGCAAAAGTATCCGTCATCAGTGCTAAAATCGAAAGCGAACTCGCAGAACTCCCTGATGATGAAAAAGCGCTTTTCTTAGAAGAATTAGGTGTAAAAGAATCCGGATTATTAGATCTTATTCGGAAAAGTTATGACTTACTCGGTTTAAAAACATTCTTTACCGCAGGCGATAAAGAAGTGAGAGCCTGGACGTATAAAAACGGAATGAAGGCTCCTGAATGCGCAGGAATCATTCATTCGGATTTCGAAAAAGGTTTTATCAGAGCAGAAATTATTGCCTATGAAGATTTAATAAAAGCAGGCAGCGAATCAAAAGCTAAAGAATCAGGTAAATTCCGTCTTGAAGGAAAAGAGTATTTAATTCAAGATGGAGACGTCGTTCATTTCCGCTTTAATTTATAAAATCTTAACGTATAAGATTGTTGAGGTATAAATCATGCATTCTAAACAAGATAACCAATCTTTAGAGATGTTTCTGTATAACATTTTATCTTCGCGCAATGAAAAAATTTCGGTAGCTGAATCCTGTACAGGTGGGCTTCTTGCCGCAACAATAATTAATGTTCCCGGTGCATCGTCTATTATCGATGAAGCATTTATTACATACGCCAATGAAGCTAAAATCAAACGGTTAAAAGTTTCTGTTGAAACGCTTCTAACTTATGGTGCAGTATCATCTCAATGTGTTGAGGAAATGGCTGAAAATCTGCATAAACTGACATTATCCGATTTGGCTGTTTCTGTTTCCGGAATCGCCGGTCCTACCGGTGAAACATATGATAAACCGGTTGGTACTGTCTGGGTTGGCATTTATTATCACAATCAGATTTATTCATTCAAGAATCTTTTCAAAGGCGATCGATTGACGGTTCGTTTAGAAGCTACACGCTTTGCTTTAGAAAAAGCGATTGAAATTCTTGAAAAAGCTTAATCAGATGTTAAGTATCCGTAATAGTTACGATGTTTTTTATGGACAAACTATGTTTGTTATGCTATAATGTTCTAGCGTGAGAAATTCTCACCCCTTGCTGCTAACGTGTTGCAGCCAATAGACCATAAGGAGGAATTAAAATGAGAAAGTACGATGTGATGTACATCATCCGTCCAACTGTCGAAGCCGAAACAAGAAAAGCTTTGATTGAAGAATTAAATTCAATCTTAACTACTCGTGGAACTACGGTTTTGAAAGTTAATGAATGGGGCACTCGTGAACTGGCTTACGAAATTGCTGATTGCAAAAAAGGCTATTACGTATTGTTAGAAACCGAAATGTCCGTCGAAGCCAAGAATGAGTTGGATCGTGTTATCAGAATTAAAGAAGACATCATCCGACACATTATTATTAATCGGGAAGAAATGTAGTAGGTGAGAGTATGTTAAACCGAGTTGTTCTTGTCGGTCGTCTGACCAAAGACCCAGAATTACGCATTACGAATAACAACAGTATCCCAGTTGTGTCATTCACACTCGCTGTGAACCGTCCGTTTTCGAGTGCGAACACTACCAACGGATCTGACAATCGCGACGCTGATTTTATCCAATGCATTGCTTGGAGAAAACAAGCCGAGAATGTCAGTAAATATGTTAAAAAAGGACATATGGTTGCTGTAGAAGGTCGGATTCAAACTCGAGATTATGTCGATACTCAAACTAATAATCGCCGCTATATTACCGAAGTCGTTTGTGATTCAGTCGTTTTCTTAGAATCAAAAGGCTCAAACGACAGCTTTAAACCGTTTGATAACAATTCATCAAACGATAAAGATCATGACAAAGTCATCCAAGATATTGAAGATGACTTACCATTCTAAATAGGAGGATAAAAAAGTGTACAACGCAAAACCACAAGGTGGTTCTTCAACTGGAAAACCATTCCGTAAGAAAAGCAGAAAAAGATGTTATTTCACTGATAATAAAGTTACCTATATCGACTTCAAAGATTTTGAACTCTTAAAACGTTTCATTTCCGAAAGAGGCAAAATTTTACCACGTCGTGTAACTGGAACGAAAGCATATTTTCAAAAACATCTCGCTGTTGCGATCAAACGTGCCCGTTATATGGCATTGTTACCATTCGTAAAAGAATAGAGATTCGATTAAAAGACTCTTAGAGTCTTTTTTTTGTGTAGTTATTGAGTGCAGATTTGCATTTGTCATCACATGTGATATAATTATTATGATATATCGAATGAAAGCGAGGGTATATATTTGATAAGAAATAGTACGCTAGTTCTAATCATTCTTTCAATAATCGCTTATTTTTCTCTTGGAACCGTTGGCGTTTTATATCTGTTGAGTTTAGAGAATCACCTCCAACTCATCATTTTTGTCATATTAACTACTGCAGTATTTCTATTAGTCTTAATCAGTCTTTTGTCAAACCACAAAAGAGTTGGAACGATTAAACAACTTGAAGGTAAAATTAAAGAATCCAGCCAACTTCAGAAAAGACTGAAAAACAGCGAAGATATCGCTTTGAATTACCTGCCTGTCGGAATGTTAGTATACGATGATTCCTATACCATTAAGTGGGCGAATAATTCCGCAAAAGAATTATTTTCTAATATTTTAATTGATCGTAAAATCAGTTTTATCCATGAAAAAATGGCGAATTTGATTCAAAACCGCGAAGGAAAATTTCTTATTAATGTTTATGGAAAAGATCTTGAAGTCATCCATTATCCCAAGAATAAATCTCTTTACCTTTTTGAAGTGACAGACCGCGAATCAATTAAAAGAAGACTGAACGAAAATATCAATGTCATCGGTATTCTTAATCTCGATAATCTTGATGAAGCTACCGCAAATCTTGATTTCCAGATTAAAACGACTTTGCAGGGTAAATACCTGGCGGCTTTAGATAACTGGTGTAAAAAATATGATATTTACTTCATGAATCTCCGCAGTGAAAAATCGGCTTTCATCATGACAAAAAAACAACTTGAATTAGCGTTGAAAG
Organism: uncultured Caryophanales bacterium; assembly: GCA_937928185.1. GTDB lineage: Bacteria > Bacillota_I > Bacilli_A > Izemoplasmatales > Hujiaoplasmataceae > UBA5603. The sequence continues at coordinate 12,987 of CALEZX010000045.1, read as the reverse complement.
ATGAATTTTCAATCTTAGATCAGATTAATGAAATCTCAACTCAGAACGAAGTGAGAGTTACTTTAAGCATGGGAATTGCCTGTGCTGAAGTGATGAGCGATATCTTAGGCGAAATGGCAGAAGACGCATTAAAACTCGCTCACGGCCGAGGTGGAGACCAGGTCGTCGTTAATATGCAGAACCAGCCATTGAAATTTTATGGTGGGAAATCCAATACCATCGAAAAAAGAACAAAAATTACCGCTAGAATCAATTCTAAAGCTATCAGTGATTTAATCTCTAAACATGAAGCTGTATTAATCATGCCTCATACCTCGACCGATTTGGATGCTTTCGGAGCTGCAATCGGTTTATTGCATCTTGCAATAGTACAAAACAAAACGGCTTTCATCGTTCTTGATTTTGAAAAAGTGGACCATACGACGAATAAAGTCATCGATATGATGAATCGCGAATATGTTAAGTTAATGGAGTATATCATCGATCCGGATGATGCCTTAAATCTCATTAATCATAATACACTTTTGTTATTGGTCGACCATCATTCTCCTGTTCAGACCATTGAACCTAAACTAATTGATAAAACGAAAAGTATTGCAATTATCGATCATCACCGCCGAGTTGATTCGTTGTTATCGGAAGTCACTTTGAGCTACGTCGAACCCTATGCTTCATCATCGGTTGAACTGGTCGTTGAACTGATGGAGCTGTATAATTATGAAATTGAAATCGATTCATTTGAAGCGACCGTTATGCTCGCCGGAATGATGATTGATACGAATAATTTTACTTACCGTACGGGCGTCAGAACGTTTGAAGCTGCCGCAATGCTAAAAATGTATGGAGCCGATCCTTTTAAAGCAAAACTGATTTTAAGAGAATCGCTTGATGACATAAAAACGAAATCAAATTTAGTGAACTCTGCTCAGATTATTCTATCGCATTTTGCGATTACCGCACTACCTCAGGAAAGCAAAACTGACCGTATTCAATTAGCGAAAACCGCTGATGAATTATTAGAAATTGACGATATTATTGCTTCATTTGCGATTGGTGCGACTTCAAACGACACTATCTCAGTTTCTGCCAGATCGGTTGACCGGTTTAACGTTCAAGTCATTATGGAACAATTCGGCGGCGGGGGACATTTAAATAACGCTGCTGCACAGATTCAAAACGGTAATATCATTGAAATTGTCAATAAAATTGAAGATATTCTTAATACATCATATAAGGAGGAACAAAACATGAAAGTCATCTTGACAAAAGATGTGAAAGGCAAAGGAAAGAAAGGCGAAATCATTGAGGTCGCCAATGGATACGGAAACTTCCTCCTCACATCAAAACAGGCTATTGAAGCTAGCCAGTCCAACGTAAAATCATTGGAAAACGAAAAAATCAAAGCAGAAAAAGAAGCTGAAATTGAACTTGAAATGATGAAAAAACTGAAAACCGAAGTAGAAGCCAGCCCACTGAAACTTTACGTCAACGTCGGCGAAAGCGGAAAACTGTTCGGTGCAGTCAGCTCAAAACAAATTGCTGATGAATATAAACGCGTATATAATCTCGAAATTGATAAACGCAAAATACTTTTAGAAGACAATATTCACTCATTAGGCGAATACAATATTCCTCTGAAACTTCATAAAGAAGTCATTGCAACGATTCATTTACAAGTTCTTGAAGAACAAAAAAACGACACTAAAGAATAAAGGAGCCTAAGTTATGGAACAAAGAATACCTCAAAATATTACTGCTGAGCAAGCTGTCCTTGGTTCGGTGTTTTTTGAGCAAGGTTCCCTGAAAACTATCCTTGATAAACTTCAAGATCACGACTTCTATTTCCCCAATCATCAGGCGATTTATGCAGCCATGAGAGCTTTGTTTCAAGAGAATGTTTTCATTGATTTTACGACGTTAACGGATCGCCTCGAAAATATGAATCTGCTCGCAAAAGCCGGCGGATTAGAATATATTTCCGGATTGATTGATGCCGTTCCTTCTTCCGCTAACCTCATCAACTATATCAACATCGTCAAAGACAAATCCGTCTTAAGACAAATTCAGGAGACTTGCCGTGAAATTGTTGAAAAATCATACTCAGTTGAAAATGCTCCCGACTTTATTGATGATGTTGAAAGAGATATTTTTTCTATTACCAAAGAAAAACGGACCTCCGATTTTAAATCTGTCAGCGAAATAGCTAACCTAATGGTTGAAAAAATTGCTGAACAGGCTCAGATCGGCAGTGAAGTAACCGGGTTAGATACCAAATATTATAAACTCAATCAGTATACCTTAGGACTTCAGCCTTCTGATTTAATTATCATCGCTGCCCGTCCTTCTATGGGTAAAACCGCATTTGCGTTAAATCTGGCTTTAAATGTCGCGAAAAATCCAACGCGTCCTCATGTTGCATTTTTCTCACTTGAAATGGGCGTCGACCAGCTCGTCATGCGTTTATTATCGTGCCAGTCTCAGGTTGATAATTTCAACTTAAGACAAGGTAAATTAACCCCACAGGAATGGGAAAAAATCCATTTTGCCGTCGATTCGTTATCTGAACTGAATTTACATTTTGACGATTCCGGTACCGTAAAAGTGACCGATATGCGTTCAAAATGCCGTAAACTGAAACAGGAAGGCAAACTTGATTTAATTGTTATCGACTATTTACAATTACTTTCCGGATCTGCGCATAACCAGGCTAACCGCGTTCAGGAAGTTTCGGAAATCAGCCGTGTATTAAAAGAAACAGCCCGTGAATTAAAAATTCCGGTCATCGCTTTGTCTCAGTTATCCCGTAATGTTGAAAACCGTAAAGAAAAACAACCGATTATGGCTGACTTACGTGAATCAGGATCAATTGAACAGGACGCTGACATCATCATGTTTTTATACCGTGAAGACTATTATGAACAGGACACCACCCGTAAAAACATGGTTGACGTCATCATTGCTAAAAACCGTAGCGGTACGATTGGTGATTTTGAATTATACTTTAATCGCAGTATGTCAACCTTTAGTAACCCGACTCTCACTCAGGAGTATTCTGCTGACTCCGAACAGTCGATCGGCGGCTATTAGCGGCCTTTGACTGTTTTTTCTTTGGAATACCCACAAACATATGAAGGAGATTAATTAATTTATGTTAAACGAAAGATTAGATCAAATTGAAGAACGATATCACCATATTCAGCAACTTTTAATGGATCCGGCGATTTCAACAGATATAAAGCAACTGACGGCTTTATCAAAAGAACAAAGGAGTCTTGAGAAAACCGTTGAAACTTATCAGTTATATAAAAAGTATTTATCGCAGCTCGATGATTTAAAAGAGATGGCTAAAGAAACCGATCCGGAAATCAGAGAAATGGCCGAGATGGAACTCATTACCGTCCATGAACAGATTCCTTTGTTAGAAGAAGCATTAAAGTTATTGCTTATACCTAAGGACCCGGCCGATGAGAAAAACGTTATCGTTGAAATCAGAGGCGCTGCAGGCGGCGACGAAGGAAACATCTTTGCCGGCGATTTATTCAGAATGTATTCGAAATACGCTGAAACCAAATCATGGAAAATTGAAGTTTTAAACATGATTGAATCGGAAGCGGGAGGTTACGGACAAATCGAATTTACCGTCTCCGGAGAAAGTGTTTATTCACAGATGAAATATGAATCCGGTGTTCACCGCGTTCAAAGGGTCCCTTCGACCGAAGCTGCCGGACGCATTCATACGTCTACGGCGACGGTTCTGGTTTTACCGGAAGCGGAAGAACTCGATTTTGAAATTAATCCGGCTGACGTCCGGATAGATACTTTCTGTTCATCAGGACCCGGAGGGCAATCCGTCAATACCACTAAATCCGCTGTAAGATTGCTTCATGTCCCAACCGGAACAATCGTTCAGTGTCAGGACGGCAAAAGCCAGCACGAAAATAAAGCTTCTGCTTTTAAAATCTTACGTTCGCGGTTATACGATCAGGCGCTTCAAGAAAAGTTAGATAAAGAGGGCGTTGAACGTAAAAGCAAAATCGGGACCGGCGACCGCAGTGAAAAAATCAGAACTTACAACTATCCGCAAAACCGGATTACCGATCACCGCATTAATTTTACTATCCAGCAACTCGACCGGGTGATGGAAGGAAAACTCGATCCTGTCATTGAAGCGTTAATTTCCGAAGAAGTAAAACGCAAATTATCGAAAGCAGAAGAGTAATATGCCAACCTATCAGGAAGTATTGCGTTCTGCTGAAAAATTGGCGCGTTCAAATCATTTAGAAGCCTCGGCGGTTAAACTACTGATGTTACATTTTGCTTCATTAGAACCGAGTATGCTCTATCTGTCGATGGATAAGACGATGCCTTCAGATAATCAGCTGGCATTCGAAAAAGCCGTCAATGCTTATGTTTTTGAGAATATTCCCGTTCAGTACCTAATTGGTTACGTCTATTTCTACGGATACAAGTTTTTAGTAGACGACCGGGTATTAATTCCCCGCTTTGAAACTGAAGAACTTGTAGCGAATGTTTTGATGTATTATGACGAAGTCTTTCAAGGCTCAACTGTCAAGCTTGTCGATGTCGGAACCGGATCTGGCTGTTTAGCGATTAGCTTAGCGATGGAAGAACCAAAATTTGAAACTTATGCGACCGATATTTCGGATGAAGCGCTTGAAGTAGCGAGAAGGAATGCAGAAAATATCGGCGCTAAAGTAACCTTTTTACAAGGCGATATGTTAGAACCTTTACAGGGAATGAAATTTGATATTTTAGTTTCTAATCCTCCGTATATTCCGTTAACAGAAAAGGTAGACGACATCATTCTGAACAACGAACCAAATCTAGCTTTATTTGGCGGATATGACGGATTAAAATTTTACGAAGTCATTTTATCAAATGCCGCAAAAATTCTTAATCAGCGTTCAATCATTGCTTTCGAACACGCCTTTGACAAAGCTGAAATGATTCAAGCAATCGCGAGGAAGAACTTTCCTTCAGCGGAAATCTTTACACTGAAAGATATGCAAAATAAAGACCGTATGACTTTTATTCTAAACAAATAAAAGTCTTTTTTTATATCTTCATTCAAATTCATCATTTTCATACCGATTTTTCTTCAAATGAAAGCGTTTGTATGATAAAATGAAAACAGTGAAGGCGGGTGCGAGGATGAAATATTACCGAGATACTTACCTTGAAATCAATTTAAATCATGTACTCCATAATGTCACTCATTTAATATCGCTATCAGGCGATATGAAGCTTATGGCAGTTATCAAAGCTGATGCTTATGGTCACGGTGCTTTGATGATTGCGAAAACATTGACTGAAGCGGGTGTCAGCTATTTCGCCGTGGCTACGGTGGATGAAGCAATCGAGTTAAGAAGGGCAAAAATAACTTGCCCTATTTTGGTTTTCGGTTCTGTCCCCTTGCGGGCGTTAGATCTTGTCAGCCGGTATCACCTATCAATTTCAGTACATAGTCTCGACTGGCTGAAAAATGCGATGGCTTTTTATCAGGGTAAAAAAATCAATGTGCATCTTAAACTCGATTCCGGAATGGGTCGGTTAGGATTTACAGATAAGTTACAATTTCTAGAAGCTTATCAATTAATAAAGCAATCTGATTTTTGGGCCGTTGAAGGCATCTATTCGCATTTAGCGACTTCTGAAGAATCAGATGAATCTTATTATCAAAAACAGATAAACCGTTTCGAATCAATGTTACAAGGAGTCGTTCTGGCAAACCTGTTAATTCATATTGGAAATAGTGCCAGTTTGTCAAAACCGAAGCCAAAATATGTCAATATGGTTAGAGTCGGTCTGATGATAAACGGACAAAAACCTGGTCCGAACGTCGATTTCCACTTTGAACCGAAACAGTCGTTATCGCTATATTCAACGCTTGTTCAGGTTAAGAAAGTCCCAAAAGGTGAAAAACTTTCCTACAACGGAATCTACCAGACGAGCGAAGATGAATACATCGGCACCATTCCAATCGGTTACGCCGACGGATATGACCGGAGGCTGAAAAACGGAAGAGTCTATATCGATGGAGAATATTGCGAAATCGTCGGCAGGGTATGCATGGATTACTGTTTGGTCAGACTTCCGAAGAAATTGCCGGAAGGGACTATGGTTGAATTGATAGGTCCGCATATCACGATAGATGAATACGCTGAAAAAATCGGGACAAATAACTATCAGGCAACCTGTATTTTTAGTGATCGTTTACCGCGTGTATATTTAAAAGGCGGTAAAATCGTTAAAGTAATCAACCGTCGGTTAATGACGAAAACGGAGGCAAAACTATGAAGAAAATATTAAATGTAACCTCAGAAATCGGAAGATTAAAAACGGTGATGATTCATCGCCCCGGCGGTGAAATTGAAAATTTAACCCCCAAATGGTTAGAGTCCTTATTGTTTGATGATATACCCTGGTTAGATAAAGCCAGAACTGAACATGATACTTTCGCTTCTGTATTTAAAAAAGCAGGGATTAAAGTACTATATTTAGCTGATTTGGTCGCTGAAGCGCTTGACACAGACCGTGAAATTAAAGAAAGATTTATCAAACAATTTATAAACGAAGCAGCAGTAACCAGCGAAACGTTAGCGGAAGTCATTACGTCATACTTGTGGAATTTTCCTAATACCAAAGCGATGGTTGAAAAAACCATGGCGGGTATTTTAAAATCCGAAGTTCCTAATTTCGTTGTCAGAACATTATCCGATCATATCCGGGATTATCCGTTCGTTACCGATCCAATGCCTAATTTATACTTTACGAGAGATCCATTTAGCGTAATCGGTCAGGGCGTAGCGATTTCAAAAATGTCTACTGTGACGCGAAGCAGAGAAACCATTTATGGCGATTACATCTTTAAATATCATCCGCTTTACCGTAAAACAGATCAGTTTTTATATGGCCGAGAAGAGTTATCTTCGATTGAAGGCGGAGATATATTAATCTTAAATGAAAAAATCATCGCCGTCGGTGTTTCACAGCGAACTCATCCGGCAGCGATTGAAAAACTGGCTAAAAATCTCTTTTACAAATATCAGACCACGTTTGAAAAAGTACTGGCTTTTGATATTCCGAAAGGCAGAGCTTTTATGCATCTTGATACCGTATTAACCCAGGTCGATTATGACAAATTTGTCATTCATAATGAATTAAATCACACCATAAAAGTCTATGAACTGACCAAAGATCCCAAACGATTAGGGAAACTTCACGTTAAACCGATTGAACAGCCTTTGCAAAAAATCCTTGAAAACTATTTAGAAACCAAAATCACGCTTATCCCCTGCGGTGGCGGTGACGTTGTGGCCAGAGACCGAGAACAGTGGAATGACGGCGCAAATATGATGGCTATCGCTCCTGGTGAAGTCATCAGTTATGAACGGAATCATATTACGAATGCCATCCTGAGAAGTCATGGAATTACCGTCCATGAAATTCCTTCAAGCGAACTCTCCAGAGGACGCGGAGGCCCCAGATGCATGAGCATGCCTTTAGAACGAGATAATCTTTAATTCAAATACAGAGGAGAAACGACAATGAAAATTAATTTAAAAAACCGTCATTTATTAACGCTTCTTGATTTTACTCCCGATGAAATTCAGTATTTATTAGATCTTTCAAAAAAACTAAAAGAAGACAAACGTCTCGGAAAAGAAGTCAAACATCATGAAGGCAAAAATATTGTCTTATTGTTTGAAAAAGATTCGACGAGAACCCGCTGCGCCTTTGAAGTCGGAGCGCTCGATCAGGGCATGAATGTCACCTATTTAGGACCAACCGGTTCGCAAATGGGTAAAAAAGAAAGTATCAAAGATACTGCCAGAGTATTAGGCAGAATGTATGACGGTATTGAATATCGCGGTTATAAACAGGAAACCGTTGAAATATTAGCGAAATACTCGGGAGTACCGGTATGGAACGGATTAACTGATCAGTATCATCCTACTCAGATTCTCGCTGATTTTCTGACGATTATCGAGCATAAAGGACACTTAAACGGCGTTAAGTTCGCCTATCTCGGCGATGCACGGAACAATATGGGTAATTCTTTGATGATCGGCTCTGCAAAAATGGGTTTAGATTTCCGTGCCGTTGCGCCTAAGAATTTATGGCCTGAAGAAAAACTCGTAGAAAAATGCCGTGAAATTGCGAAAGAAACCGGCGCAAAAATAACTTTAACGGATAGTGTTGAAGACGGATGTAAAGACGTCGACGTATTATATACCGATGTATGGGTTTCGATGGGAGAACCGGATTCCGTATGGGAAGAAAGAATTAAAGTTCTTCTTCCTTATCAGATTAATCAAAACGTCATGAAACTAGCAGATAAAAACGCAATATTCATGCATTGTTTACCGGCATTTCATAATATTGAAACAACTATCGGTCAGGATATCTATAAGAAATTCGGACTGAATGGTCTTGAAGTGACAGAAGAAGTATTTGAATCAAAACAATCCGTTGTATTTGATGAAGCAGAAAACCGACTCCATACGATTAAAGCTGTTATGGTTGCGACTTTAGGGATAAAAGAATGAGCAGAATTGTTGTTGCATTAGGGGGAAACGCTTTAGGAAATTCTCCGTTAGAACAGTTACAATTAGTTAAAAACACGGTTAAACCGATTGCACAATTAATCGCAAAAGGACATGAGGTTTTAATCGCCCATGGCAATGGTCCTCAGGTTGGAATGATTAATTTAGTATTTGAAACTGCCGAACACGATAAGGTTATTAAGCACGCTATGCCTTTTCCTGAATGCGGAGCGATGTCGCAGGGTTATATCGGATTTCACCTTCAAAATGCGTTAAGAAGCGAATTAAATGCGATTGGCTATCCAAAAGAGGTTATGACGCTTGTAACTGAAGTTGAAGTTGATCCTTCAGATCCTGCTTTCGATCATCCTTCTAAACCGATCGGCTCTTTCCATAGCGAAGCTGAAGCAAAAGAACTTGAACTGAAAAAAGGCTATATTATGAAAGAAGACGCCGGCAGAGGATATAGAAGAGTCGTTGCCAGTCCGAAACCCATCGGCGTTGTCGGAATCGATGTCATCAAATGTTTAGTCAATGCCGGACATGTGGTTATCACCGTTGGCGGAGGAGGAATACCGGTTGCGAAAACTGAAGAAGGATATCAGGGAGTTGCGGCTGTTATCGATAAAGATTTCGCTTCTCAGAAATTAGCAGATTTGGTTGATGCGGATTACTTGTTTATCTTAACTGCCGTCGACCGCGTATCGATTAATTTTAATAAATCCAATCAGTTAGACCTCGATCAGTTAACCGTTCAGGAAGCAAAATCATACATTGCGGAAGGACATTTCGCTAAAGGATCGATGTTACCAAAAGTAGAAGCAGCAATTCAGTTTGCGGAATCAAAACCAGGACGTACCGCTATCATTGCATCGCTTGAAAAAGCAGCATTAGCGTTAGAAGGAAAATCCGGAACAAAAATTACTATATAGGAGTGAATAATATGCGGAAAGAAACAGTCAAAGTTGTTATCTGGGGATTTGGTGCGATGGGTTCAGGCATGGCGAGAATGATTCTGAAAAAACAGGGTTTTGAAATCACCGGTGTGTGTGACCGTAATCCTGTGATTGTCGGGAAAAGCGTTTATGAAGTTTTGAATCTTTCTAAACCGAAAAATGATATTATCATTCAGCCTAATATCGAATCAGTCGTCAGAAAAGATAACTGCGATATTGTTTTACTAGCTACAGATTCGTTTACCAAAAAAGCCTATCCGAAAATCGAATGGTTAATTCGTCAGGGCGTTAATGTCATATCGACCGCTGAAGAAATGAGTTATCCAAAAGCTGGAGAACCGGAATTAACACAAAAAATTGATCAGTTAGCGAAAGAAAATCATGTGACCGTTTTAGGTACCGGCGTTAATCCGGGAATGATGATGGATGTTTTGGCAATAGCATTGACCGGCGTCATGGAAGATGTAGAATCGATGGAAATTTCACGCATCAATTCGTTATCTCCGTTTGGCGTAACAGTTATGGAAGAACAGGGCGTCGGAATATCGGTCAAAAATTTTAAAGACAAAATGGCAAATAAAGAACTGGCCGGACATGTCGGCTTTAAAGAATCGGTTGGATTAATCAGTGAAGCTTTGGGATTGAAAATCTCTCATTTTGAACAAACGATGGCACCGATTATTACAGACATCGACCGGAAGTCTCCTTATGGATTTGCGAAAAGCGGAGATGTTGCGGGAGTCGATATGAATGCCGTTGCTTATGTTAACAATAAACCGATGATTAAACTTCATCATCCGCAGCAAATCGAACCGGAATCTGCTGGTGTTGAAACGGGCGATTACATCACCATAAAAGGTAATCCTCTCGTTCAAATGGCTATTAAGCCTGAAGTTAATGGCGGAGTCGGTACGATTGCGATATGCGTCAATATGATTCCTCATGTTATTAATGCCAGACCGGGATTAAAAACGATGATTGATTTACCTGTACCGAGAGCAATTCTTGGCGATGTAAGAGCATTGATAGAAAGCGAGTGATTGTCTTGATCAAAAAAGGATCATGGGTTCAGATTCATAAAATCGTTCTTAAAGCGGAAGAACGGACGGCTCAAATTCCTGAAGATACAAAAAAGGTACCTTTAGAGATGTGGGTTAAAGGATTTTTAAATGATGACGCCAATATGTTTGATCACGTAAAAATAACGACTTTAACTGAACGGACTGAAGAAGGTACTTTAGTCGCCTTTGAACCGAGTTATCATCATGATTATGGTGATTTTGTTGTTGAATTATTACAAATCGATAAAATGGTTAAAAACGCGTTATCGGAGAGCAATCATGAATAAGCCGTCGGATTACAAAAACGTATTGGCGCGTAAAAATGAAATCATGAAAACCGCAATCCGAATCGATTACGACAAATACAATACCGGCAAAATCGGTTTTGATTACGAACGGATGCTTGCGGAAAACAGTTATCCGTTTGAACTGACTCAGGCGATTCAGATTGATCATGGCGTAGGAAAAACGCCGTTAAAAGAACTGAAAAATCTAACTTTACTGGCGAGAAAATGTTCAATGCCAGGTAAGGGCGCAAGAATATTTATTAAAGACGAAGCCTTAAATGATTCGGGCTCTTTTAAAGCAAGAAGAGCTTCGGTAGCCTGTTTCCAGGCTAAAAAATTAGGTTTTAAAGGCGTTATCGCCGCAACGTCAGGTAACTATGGCGCAGCTGTTGCATCTCAGGCTGCTAAATACGGGTTGAAATGTATTATCGTTCAGGAGTGCTATGATTCATGGGGCAAAGGCCAACCGGAAATCATTGAAAAAGCACGCGCCTGTGAAGCTTATGGCGCCGAAGTTGTCCAGACCACTGTGGGACCTGAACTGTTCTACGTGTTTTTAAGACTGCTTGAAGAAACCGGTTATTTCAATGCATCTCTTTATTCGCCTTATGGCGTTACGGGGATAGAGACATTAGGCTATGAACTCGTTGAAGACACATTAAAATTAACAGGAAAATATCCTGATAAAGTCGTCGTAACGAATGCGGGCGGCGGTAATATGACAGGTACTGCCCGCGGAATAAAACGAATCACAAAACGACCGATTGAAATCATAGGCGCATCTGTCAATTTAAAAGGACTGCATATGGCTTCTGATACTGATTTCAACCGAAAATCTTTCACAACCGGCCATACCGGATTTGGAATACCTTTTATTACCTATCCTGACCGGAGCGATGTTCCACGTTCGGCAGCTCGCCCTTTAAGATATATGGACCGTTATGTGACAGTCCGTCAGGGAGAAGTCTTTTTCATCACTGAAGCATTGGTTGCCTTAGAAGGAATTGAAAGAGGTCCAGCTGGAAATATTTCGCTGGCTGCGGCGTTTTCCCTTGCACAGGAAATGGATGAAAATCAAATCATCGTCGTTCAGGAAACCGAATATACCGGAGCGGGAAAACATCATCAGGCGCAATTGTCTTTTGCTCGTAAGAATGGTATTGACGTTCGGTTTGGTCACCCTGATGAGGAAATTCCAGGAAAGAATATTATTCTTCCAAGCGATATTTCATATATAAAAACGGAAGAAGTCGATTTAGATAAACTAAGGATATCCCTGATTAAAAACATGATTAAAAACGAGACATCCCTTTTACGGGAGGATATCGATTTTCTTGTTTCTGAAACAAACACTGATCAGGAATATGTGAAAAATATATTGCGTATGCTTAATATTATTTGGGAGGAATAACATGGATAAAGCGAATGTCCGTCAGGATGATTTTGCCCTTCGTCACAAACATCTTGAACAATTGACCGACGAAGAATTAAAACAGCGATTCTGGCATCTGATTGATGAAGCCGTCGCACCTTTAGTTGATTTAGCCAAAACACACACTTCGCCGGCGATTGAACGGTCTGTTTTACTGCGGATGGGTTTTTCTTCACTAGAAGCAAAAGCGATTGTCGATCAGACGATTGAACATCACTTAATGGGCAAAGGTGCCGGGCACTGCGTTTACAAATATTCTTTATTAAGTAAAAAGAGCGTTCGTGAATCCGGTTTAATCCTAATGAAAGGTGAAGGCTGGGATGAAGTCATGAAAGCTTTCGGGGTGAAATAAGATGTTACCGAATGAAAAAATCAATATTCATGAAATTCTTTCCGATTTAGAACATTACGTTCCGCGACGCCAGGGATGGACCTGGCGCGTTCCCGCCCCGAATTTTCAGGCGCATGGGTATCAATATCAGGATTTATCTGTTCCTTTAAAAAACAGCGTCGCTTTACCTGCATCGAAATATTTCGGACAAATCGATCCTCAGCCGATTCAGGTTATCACAACTGAAATCGCTTCAGGACGATTTGAAGATGATATCAGAAGATTGCGGATGGCCGCGTGGCATGGAGCGGATCATATCATGGTCATCAGAACTGCAGGGCAGTCCCATTTTG
>CALEZX010000044.1 GCA_937928185.1 uncultured Caryophanales bacterium | reverse complement strand
TTTTTTTGTATTCTTAAGAGACGAAAGGTGTGAAGAAAAATGGGAAAACATTATAGTGACAGAGAACGATTAGATGCGGTGAAGAAATACCGGATATCAGGATTAAGAATGAGTGAGTTCGTTCAAATAGAAGGATACAACCGATCAACCTTTAAAGACTGGGTGAATGCGTATGAATTTCTTCAAGGAGATTTCATCAGGATTGATAACATCGAAGATCAACCCGGAGCACTACTAGATGAAGAAAATATCAAATTGAATCTACTGAAAACCGAAGAAATAGCACAGAAATCAGGACATTTTACAAGATTTGATCATTCGCTCGTAGTCATCGAAACAAAACAAGTTAAAATTACAACATCCCTTGCGCAAGCGCTCAAAATCATCGAAGTGATCTATGATCGATTATAGAGACGTCAAGAAAATCTACTTTTATGCACAATCGATTGATATGAGAGCAGGGATGAAAAAGATTGAAATCCTATTGTGCTGTAATTTTTCACCCATCGCAATGATGAATACGTTATTCGTCTTCTGTTCAAAAGACCGAAAGACAATCAAAATCTATTATGAGAATGAATATGGAACGTGGTTACTCATTAACAAGATCAACTTTACAAAATATAAATGGCCGGCGATAGAAGCGGGAACAGGATATAAAACAGAAGATTTGAAAGCAATCCTAAAAGGATTAAAGGTGCTTGAGGAGAAAAACAAAGAAATCGGGTTCTAAAAAAAGTAATTACTATATATAAATATATAGTAAAAGTATCAAAAGTATGATAAACTATCAATATGAACTTACAAGAAGCGATCAAAGAGATTGAACGGTTAAAACAAGTTAATCAAGCCTTAAAAACGGAAAACGAGATGCATCAGCGTCTCATTTTTGAATTAAACGAGAAACTGAATAAGATTTTAAAAGAAAAAGCAAACACCATCGAAAAATACAATATCGAGCGTATCAAGACCTTCGTTAGAAAAACGGAAGTTATGAACCCAGTGCTTATCAATGAAACAGAACAAATCATCAAAGAAGCAAAAACAAGGAAGGTAAAAGCAAAGAATTTTACAAAATATGATTTTGAAAAACACGTGACGGATATCGTCTATGAAAAAGCTGATATCGATGTATGCCCTAGTTGTGGGGGGAATCTTGAAGTAGCAAGTGAGAAAGTCAGATATGTCGTAGAATCAATACCAGCGACCTTAAAGGTCACCAAAATCATCAAACAAAGCTGTAAGTGCGGAAGGTGTAATCCCAAAGATAACACGTTATATTATCCCGTTGCGAAGTCGTTATTTCCAGGAAGTATTCTTTCTAATTCCTTCGCAGCGTATATCGGATATCATAAATATGAACTCGGAATACCGTTTGAGCATTTGAGCAGACATATCAATGAAACCTTACAAATCGAGATATCGAAGCAAAATTTAGCGATGTATATGGCAAAGATGGCGGCTGTGATGGATCCGCTCTATCAGCGTATGAAAGCGGATTTACTCAATACAAGTGCATTAGTCATCTACGCAGATGAAACAACATTAAGCATTAGTAAAAGACCGCAAGCAGATAAAGCGCGGAAGAAAAGTTATGTGTATGTGTACACATCAAGCTATTATGACGCCCAAATAGCGATATATGACTTTCATGAATCGAGATCAATTGACCAAACAGCAAGCTGGTTAAAGGGTTATCAGGGTGTGATTGTGTGCGATGATTATGCGGGTTATACGAAACTCAAAAAAATGAATCCAAAAATTGATTTACAGCGCTGTTTTGCGCATGTAAGGCGAAGATTCATGGATATCGTAAAAGCATTACCCGAGTCAAAGAAACAAGAAGGGTACGCCTATAAAATATTAATGGTTATCGGCGAACTATTTCATTTAGAATCGAATTACCGAAAAGAAAAGCTCCTTCCAAGTGAAATCGTTAAAAAACGAAATGAGGAACATCCAAAGATTCTAAAGGCGTTAGAAACCCTTATTTTTCACCATGAATACAAAACCGGTTCAGCCATTGAGAAAGCGGTATTATACACCAAAAAAGTGTGGCCAGAGCTCACAACGTATCTTAGGTCAGGTTATGTGGAGATTTCAAATAACATCGCTGAGAGAGCGGTTAAACCGTTTGTCTTAAACCGGAAGATATTCATGACTTCAGGATCTTATGACGGAGCACGTTATACCACAAAATTATTTTCAATCATTAGAACCGCAAAAATCAATGACTTAAATGTTTCAAAGTATTTAGAATACGTTTTAGATAATCTTAATAAAAAGCCAATTGAAGAATTATTACCCTACTCACCTTCTATGATAAAGTCATTAAGAAATAGTTGAAAATCCGTCAAATTCCGTGACGGACACATTTCAGCCCCTATATAAAAACACCACTATCGAACCCTCGTTAGTGGTGTTT
>CALEZX010000043.1 GCA_937928185.1 uncultured Caryophanales bacterium | reverse complement strand
TTGGTAGCCTTTTACCAAACATTCAAAATACTTATGCTTATTCGATTCCAGAAGAATCTACAAGAGAAGTCTCTTCAAAACCAATTAAGTACCCAACAACGACTGATAAAAACTTTGATAATAGTAGTATAGCTTTATTAGGCGAAGTCGAGTCTTTACGCACTGAAAATACAAAAACGTTTCAACGAGTCGATGGAAGTTTTGTTGTAGCAATGTATTCCGATACTGTGCATTATCAAAAAGATGGGAAATGGGAAAACATCAATAATTCGCTTAAGTACGATACTTCTGATGACTCTTACAGCAATCTAGCGAATAAGTTCTCAATGAAGTTCCCAAAAAATCTTGATGAAAACAAGTCTATCAAACTGACAATGGGCGATTATTCAATCTCATGGTCTGTTCTTGATGGTGCAAAAACATCAATTAAAGTTTCTGATTCGGTTGAGAAATCAAATAACATGAAAGAACTATCCGGAATCAATCAAGAAGTTTCTTATGTAAATGTTATGAATGGTGTTGATATTCAATATATCGTTACCGGATCCAAAGTTAAAGAAAACATCATACTAAATCATTACATAGAGAACTACTCAGCGACCTTTCAATATTCTGTTAAAAATTTGGCTTTAGTCGAAAAAGATGGACGTTATTCATTTATTAATGATAAAGGGGAAGTCATCTTTGATTTTTCAGACTTGTATGCCGTAGATGCTCAAGGAAATACGACCGATCAAGTAATGATTATTGTCAATGAGTTTAAAAAGGATACCTATCAGATTGTATTATCTCTAGATAATAATTGGGCATCAAAAGCAACCTATCCAGTGACAATTGATCCGACTTTATCAAGTGCGAACGTGTCAATGGGAATTGAAGATGGATATGTATACAATGTTTATCCAGATACGAGATATTCATCATATTCATTCCTTCAGATTGCGTATTCAGTAGACATTCGATTATACAAAACGCTCATGAAATTCCAATTGCCGAGTGCTCTCGATTGAAAAAAGATTACCTATGCACATTTAACTCTTTCAAAGAGTACAAAGACTGTTGGAAGGGAATTGGTAATCTACCCCAATACTTCTTATTGGACTATGAACACAGTCAGTTGGAATAATTATCCATCATATGATAATTCAAATATAGTTGATTACCACATTACCGGAACAAGCGACACGTATATTTATGACATAAGTAATTTGGTGGCTAAATGGCACGAGGGTGAACAAACAAATTACGGATTGACACTTATGGATATAGAGGGGTCGGGAGGGACCAATTCCGTTAAATCAATGGAATATACAGGTACAACTTATGATCCAGTAGTGGAGATTGGTTATGTCGATTCAACCGGTTTGAAAGATTACTGGTCATATTCTAGTTATGAAGCAGGAATAGCAGGTAAAGCGTATATCTCTGACTATACTGGATTGATGACATTGGTTCGAGACGATCTTTCATTTGATACTTCAAAACAATCTTTTGGTTTCTCGATGGTATATAATGCTGCTAAATACAATACAGACATTGGATATGGTGCTGGGTGGCAAACGAACTATAACATGATTGTTAAATATGATTCAAATGTAGAATCTTACTATGTTATAGACGAAACCGGCTCAAAAGAGTATTATCATTTGGCATCTTACGGAGATTTGACTCTTGATACAGATGTATCCTCTTATTCTGGTGCTTATGGTTCCTTTTTCATATGCGAAGATGGTAGTGGGTCTGTGCTGATATTAAGATCAACTACTCAAGGTGTTATTAGTGGCTTTTATGTTTTCACTGCAGATTATACCTTATACAAATTTTTCACAACGGGATTCAATACATGGTATTTGTCTGAGATTGTATCTGGATTCACTCAAGACAATCCATTGTCAATAACGATTTCAAGGAATAGCACGTATAAAGAACACATTGAATCAATCACAGATGATAGTGAAAACTATATAAGCTTTCATTATACTTATGATTATAGTGCTCAGGGAAATCTTGATTACACGCTTTTGCATGTTTTTAAAGGATTTGATGGATACTATAATCCAACATATCACATTTTGAAAAAAACAGAATATGCCTATAGTTTAATTTCTGCACTTTCATTATGCACATTAAATTCAGTATCATATTTTTCTGATTTTAACGCTGATGGATTTACTGAGGAAGCGGTAAAGATTGCGGAATATGGATATGATTCTTTAGGAAGAATGAATAACGCAGAAGTACCTAGTCAGAACGAATTGTCTTGGACAAATACCACTTCCGGAACGATGGATGAAATTTCCATATTATTCAATGAAGGGGTATATTCAACCGTTTCATATGATTATACATATAGAAAAACAGTAATTTCTGATCAGGATAATAATTGGGTAATCAAGAAATTTGATAGTTTTGGACACACCGTCAATATCAGCTCTTCAGATGGAAATACTACAGCATATGAATACCTCAATATATTCAAGAGCGACGATGTAAATGGGGTTATTCAGTTACTCGATGGAACGCCTAACTATAAAAATAATCATAAGCTTGTGACTGCTTCAGAGCCGCAACAGAGCGACCTTAACCCTGTGTCAAACTCTGGATTTGAATATTATAATGGATATTCTTCAATTCAAAATTGGACGTACTCATCAATATATGGATCACATTATTACGGTGCGAGCTATACCTCTTGTCACGGACTTTATGCATTGGGAATGTCTACTGCCACAAACCCAGCTGTAGGATATTTTTATCAGACCATCACTTTGGATAAAGGTTCATATACTTTATCAGCTTATGTAAAAAAGACTTCACCTACACCGACTTCGGGAAGTGTATATGCTGAAATTGTAGGAGCAACGATGGCATCAGTCAGTCAAAAAGCTGATAACAATGGAGATTGGCAGTTAATCCAACAGTACTTTACAGTGGCAAATAATAGTACAAATGTTTCAATTAGACTTTATACTAACGGATATTCTACCACTGGATATTTTGATTCAATCCAAATTAAAGAAGGATTCATCACCAATAAATACCAAATGTTAGAAAATGCATCTTTTGAATATACCTACGGAGTTCAAGTTCCAGGATGGAACATCCATGGAAGTGGTGTTTCAAGGGTAACAAATACGTATGATGAAACATTTTACTCTGATATACTTGGAACATATGGAATCAAAATAGATGGAAATCCAAATGATTTACAATACGTATCCATTATGAGAGATTTTATCCTCGATGAAGAAAGCACTGGCGGCGAGGTGACGATAGGAGCCTGGGCTAAATCAGAAGGAACCCCGATGACGGGTATGGGGTCTGATACAAATGATCGTGCTTTCCAAATCCATGTTATGACTTTCGAAATGGAAACCGAGACTAGTGGTAGTCTTTATGGTGATTATCTCATTC
>CALEZX010000042.1 GCA_937928185.1 uncultured Caryophanales bacterium | reverse complement strand
CTAATATGTATTACCTTAATAGTCGATATTATAGTCCTGAAATGAGCAGATTCATTAATTCTGATGGTTCATTAGGTAAAATGGGTAATATTCAATCAACTAATATGTATGCTTATTGTTTGAATAACCCAATTTCTAATGTAGATCCGAGAGGCAATTTCGCATGGGCCTTGATTTTCTCTACACCATTGATAGAAATTATTGGAGGAGCGCTAATTGCTGCAGCACCATATATTTTAGTTGCGGTTGTGATTATTCTTGCAATTGTAGTCATTATTGAATCTATTGAGTTAATTGAAGATAACGCAAATACAGAAGATAATCAAACAGATACTGAAAGCAATAGAAGCTATCGAGTAGATCCAAAAACGAGAGAAAAAATAAATACGTCGTCAACACCTAGAACAGGAGGAGTACCTAATTCTACAGATACATTATACAATCCGGATGGAACTCCAAAAACAAAAACGTGGTATGATGGCGAAGGAAACGCTATCTATGATAGACATTATAACCATGGTGGTAAATGGGGAAAAATTTATCACGACCACACATATGATAAAAATTTATCTCCTAGACACGGACCTCATATTTATCCTCCCGATTACCTACATTTTCCTGATTAAAGCTAAATAAAGAAAACAATTATAATTAATGAAGAGTGGTGTAAATATGATAAATTGCATAGAAATAATATTTGGAAAAACATATAATTCGAATAGTATGTTGTTTAAAATTTTGGATTTATTTAAAATGGAAGTTGAAATATACAGGATTGCATCAGGGGATTTAAGTGCCTATTTGTGTGATTCAAAATATACATCCTTGTTTGAAAAAAATACTTATACTTATATTGAACTTTATGAAAAGCAACATCATCCATTTGAGATTGATTCGGGTACTATTTTAGCTTTCCCTACAAAGGATACAGTAGATATTTGTACAGAGGACCAATTAATACAGAGCAAATGCATCTATGGAATTTCGATTGTTGATTATAATGAGTATTATTTTTTTTCAGTAAAGCAAGATATTATAGTAAAAATTGAATCACTGTGCAGTAAAACTGCCGATATTAAATACAGAATTGGGAACCTAAAAAATATGAATATTCTGCAAATGTATACGCCAATAATCAACAATAATCATAAGTAAGCTATAAGTTCGATGTTTTCGAAAATGAAATTATGGATAACAGTCACTATTTTTGGAAACGAAAAGTTGGGTATTTACTGTTTTATAAGAAAAAGACCGTCATTTTTGAGACTACAGAAAAGTTTTGTTTCAAACACAAACAAAAAAAGTTCGGAGTTTAATTCGAATTTTTTTTATATATTTCGTCAAAGATAAAGACATTCATTAGGGAGTGGTATAAAATTAATATGAATAAACGCATATTAACGAAATAGGTGGTATCGTGCTTCTGGTTGGACTAGTAAGAATATTAAAAAGTGACTAACTATTAATTTTCAAAGTAATTATAGAAATAATGATATTGTATTTTCTTTATCTAATACTTAGGAATCAAGAGTAGTTCTAATTATTAATTAAGTCGATTGTGCTAATAGTTTTAAGCTTGTAGTGCAAATAAAGCAAACATGTTATTACTCCAGAGTGAAACACGCTTTTTTTAGTGTAAACATAATAGATTCCATAATTACAACACAGCAGGGGAGAGATAATTTGAAGTCGATAACTTCAGTGATTTAATTCAAAATATGTTTTCCCCTATTAAAAGCCTGGTGTGTGTGAACATAAAAGCACTAAAAATATGTTTCCCTCGAATAAATAGAATAGTGTGTGTAAACATAAAAGTTCTAAAAATATGTTTCTCTCACATATTATTTGGCATATTTTCAAGCAATGGCAGTAATTCCAGGCACGTGGAGACGGTAATATTGCTTTCATTAAAATAATACATGACGACCTCATAAAATGTAAACTAATATCAAAATGACAAAAAAATAGCCATCAGATCCTTTCAAAAGGTATCCGATGGCTTTTATTTTCTATGTATTCGAATTTGGTCCTTAGTCGAAACAGGTTGAAACATAAAGATATGATTAATATTAATTATTGATTTTCACTTAATCTCAAAAGATTCGCAACATAAAAAATTTAATTATTCACTTTTGATTTTTATTTATAATGAGTATATGATTTGATTTAATTACTAATAAAATTGCATGTAAAAACATCTTGTTTGTATTTACTCGATAGAAATTAAATACTGATTTGTGATATCGAACGGATAAAAAAAACTAAAATGAATCCAAAAAATTGTTTAATAAATATTTCATTGGGTATTTATTATTTCAAATATCTTTTTTTTACGTACTTTGAAGTCATGAGTTGTAATAAACCGGGATAATCGGGACGAAAAGCGATTAAATCACCCATCTGGTATTTCGTCTGTTTTAGATCGATGATTAAATGATCGCTGCTTCCGCCGACAAT
>CALEZX010000041.1 GCA_937928185.1 uncultured Caryophanales bacterium | reverse complement strand
CTATCTGGATATGTCGCATCTCTGGTTATGTAAATTGACTGATTTGTTTCCTCATTTCTTATTGTTGTAAGATATCCGGATGTACTATAAATCTGTCTAATGTTATCAGGCGTTTGTATAAATTGCCCCCCAAAGTCGCCGTAACCATACTGTCTAACAAGAATATCTCCAGAACCATCTTCTGCAATATAACAATAATTAGCTCCGGGATATGTTGTTTGAAATCTACTATCGCACGCAATAGAATGATAATAAACAATATTTCCTGTATAATCACGAGTATAGTAAAGTCCTAAACTACTATCATACTTAACATAAGAATTATAAATAATGTTCCAGCCGGCACCATACCCGATGTTTGTTTCTCTATCAAGAATATTATATCCAAAACTTAATGACAGCGTTTGTCTTTCGGTTTCAAAACTCAAATCGTTCCTTACAACATTTAATAACCCAGTATAATCAGATACATACCCGGTGGAATATTCTCCCACTTGCTGAGAACTATATGTCCAATAGTCTTTTATCCCTTCAGAGTTGGTATATCCTATCGTTAATTTAGGCCCAGTTACAGTCGAATATTCTAGCGAATCGAAGTATACATAATCTGTTACACTTTCATCTTTTGTTCTAAGCTCAATTACTCCATCACTAACTCCATCTTCATACCAAGAATATATCGCCTTTGTGATATTCATAATATATTCTTCGCTCGATCCGTCTGATGGTAAAACGTACAAATAATCAATTATCTTGCTATCTACATCCGTAAGGTTTTGACCGCTGATTGAATCATAAGATGTCGTTTGATTTACCATTCTTGCGCAAATTTGACTTGTGTCCTCAACATAATTTGAATACAGATTCAATTGAAGATGAGCATAATTAATTACAACATCTTCTGGTAATGAATCAATTGCAAATTCAATATAACTTCTATACTTATATGTTCCGCTGTAACCAGATTTAATATAATTTGCTGTAGTGCTACTTCCACTTGTACCATATACATATTTATCCCTAATATTTGTGTTGTTTGTTTCAAGTACAATACTCGGATCAATAGTCACAGGATAACTAGCTGTTTTTAACCACTCATCATCCGGAATGATGGTAATTTCGTATGTCTTATTACCAGTTTCAATCAAATGATATTCAATTGAGTTAGATTCGTCTGTCTTGTTGTCAAACATGAAAAAATCACTAAAAGTGAAAACTACTTCATTTTCATCGTTCAGGAATACAATATTACCCTCATTATCTTCTTTCAAAGATAAGTTTTTCATTTTATACTCGAATGTCATAGTAAAATTTTCTATGTATTTGTTGAGAATAATATTTTCCTTGACTTGACTGCCTAAAACAATATATTCAACATCAACATTTTTTTGTATATTCGAATAAATTATTGATTGACTTGTATTAACTACTTCTTTTATATTTGAAGGTGTTAATTCTGAATCATCATAATCTATTGTGGATGATTCAATGTCTAATAAATTCCAATCAACACTATAATCACCAAAAGTTAACTTGATTTGTTTTTCATCATCGAGACTTTTCGGGAATTTCAACTTAAATGAATTTGCAGTGTTTTCTAAAGAATCGCCGTTATCTATTAAGCTATTATCTACTTCTTTCCACTGTCCATCTTCATAATAATGTATCACATCATTATAAATCGCTACCTCATATGATCCATCTACTTTTCTGAACGTTTTTGTATTTGCCGTTCTCTCAGATATAATCTCACTCTCGATTGCAATCTGACTTGCATCGAAATTTGAATCTGTTGTTGTAGGATAATTCACTTTATCATCTAAATTAACTGATACATCATCGTTAAATGTATCTAATGCATATACAATTTGATTGTTTTGTGGAATGACGCTTCCCGCAACCATAAACAAACAAAGCATAACAGTAATAATCTTTCTAAACATAGTTCTTTTCTCCTCCTTAATATTTTATTATTACAAAATGCACGTTTTCACGTGCTTTTTATTGCGCAATGTTATTGACTTCTTTCAATCGTTGTTTTCATTTTTCTTCAATCTTTATAAACTAACTGAAAAAACTATTTATGGTATTCCAATCACTTTTTGGTAACCATCCTTGTTTATCGTTGACTACTTTAATTACTAAAATATGATCGTTAGTGTCAAGGAACTTTCTCAATTCTCCGCTTAGAGAATCGGCGTTCCCAGAATACTTCACTATCCAAGAAGATTTTACATACTTGCATGAGTCTGTACATACCTCCTTGATTTTCTTTTCAAGATCTTGATACTTTTGACCTGGTGAATTCAGGTCATACGATACTGAATATACTGGTATTCTTTCTCCTCCTTTCAATTATTGTTATAGAGTTGTTCTTTTATGTCCATCAGAATCTTGTAACATTTAAGATGAGCTTCCTTTGCTACAACAAAATCACTAGATTTTATTTCTTCTATTTTGCTTGAATACCAGGTTGTGAGGTAATCTACAAGTTTAATCAACAAATTTCTGTCTTTTGGAAACTCAATACTTAATAGTTTTTTTGCATAGCTTTTAATAAAGTTATCGTTTGAATACTGCATGATTGTTTGAGACAATCCTTCAAATTCAATCGCAATGATTTCTTCAATATTCATCTGTATTTTATAAATGAAAAATCGAATGCGAAAACGTAGATTAATATCTACTGTTTTCTTACTTGCACCTAATCTATTGTGATTCGATTACTACTTCTTCTAAATCAACATCATCAAATCCATCAGCTCGTACAGCAATATGACTTGAAAAAGCAAAAGCGAAAAAACTCAAGACGAGGATAGCAAGTATCGCTATTCTCTTTTTCATTTTTGCCTCCTTATGAGTTTATGATATAATATAATCAGATATTTGCATAGGACCTGGAAGTTCCGTTTTTCAAAAAGTGAGGTAGCCATGGATAGTATAAGACAACGCTATATGTTTCACTTAGACAATATAAGACGTAAAAAAAACATCA
>CALEZX010000040.1 GCA_937928185.1 uncultured Caryophanales bacterium | reverse complement strand
TCGACCAGCAAATTATGCACTTCTTTCTTGAAGTGCTTTTTTTTATTTCTATTTCTTTTATATGTGTTAAAATTAAATTAGCGAAGAGGTGATTTTTATGATTAAATTTGTTCCAGTGAATGAAGATAACTACCGAGAATGTTTTAAATTATCAGTATTTGAATCGCAAAAATTTTTTGTCGCGACGAATGAAAGATCGCTTGCACAAGCGTATATATACAAAGAGAAGGTTGAACCTTACTGCATATTTAACGAGGATACTATGGTTGGATTCATTCAGTTTATTCCTGATGACGAAGACTTAACTTGTATGTATTTATGGAGATTTATGATTGATCAAAAATATCAGGGCAAAGGATTCGGAAAAGAAGCAATGGAATTATTCATTGAGAATATCAAATCACGTAATCAATATCAAACAATAAAACTTTCATATTGCCCTGAAAATACTCATGCTGAAAAACTCTATTCTTTATGTGGTTTCACTAAAACCGGTGTTATCGACGAAGGTGAAGTAGAGATGGTTTTAAATCTTAAAGATAATAAGATATAAGCGTTAGAAATCATTTTGATTTGATTGAATTACTAAAATCGCTGTGATATAATTATGCGTAATGCACCAGATAAAACAAAGAGGGATAAATATGGAAAAAATATTTTTTAAGAATCTAAATCAATATTTCAATCAAGAAATCGAAATTGCTGGATTTGTCGATAAAGTTCGGGATCTTCAGTATGTTCAATTCGTTATTTTAAGAGATTCCTCTGATAAAGTCCAGGTTACCGTTGAAAAAAATGAAGATAATAAAGCTATGAACGAAGTTATCTCAAAATTGACAAAGGAAAGCACAGTTCGTATAAAAGGAACTGTATTTGATCGTCCTAACGTCAAATTAAGAGGAATGGAGTTTGTTCCGACTGAATTTGAAATCACGAGTTTGAGCCTTGAAGAACTGCCTATAGATATCCTTGATTATACTAATAAAACGAACAAAGAACTTCGGTTAGACAATCGTTTTCTCGATTTAAGAACTCCTCAGAATTACCTGATTTTTAAAGCTCAGACAATCGCTGAAATGGGAATGCGTGAATATTGGATTAACCATAATTTTATCGAAATTCATTCTCCTAAGATTTTAGGTACTGCATCAGAATCGGGCGCAGAAGTATTCAAAATGGACTATTTTGGAAAAACTGTATATTTGGCTCAGTCTCCGCAGTTTTATAAACAAATGGCTATGGCCGCTGGATTTAATAACGTTTTTGAAATTGGTCCTGTTTTCCGTGCTGAAAATTCACACACCGCTTACCACGCTACTGAATTCACTTCAATCGACGCTGAAATCAGTTGGATTAATTCACATCATGATGTTATGGATATGGAAGAAGCCTTATGTAAACACGTTTTAAAACGTCTAAAAGAAACCATCGGCGATGAATTTACCGCAATGTATAAAAAAGAAATATATTTAAATGATGTGAAATTCCCAAGAATTCCTTTTGCTGAAGCAAAAAGAATTATCCAGGAAAAATATCATTACACCGGTGAAAAACCTCATGATATTGACCGTCGTGAAGAAGAACTTATCTGCATGTATGCAAAAAAAGAATATCACTGCGATTTCGTCTTCATTACAGAATATCCTTTTGCTGCACGGCCATTCTATCATATGCTTGATGAAAATGGACTGACTAAGAGTTTCGATTTACTGTATTCAGGAATTGAAATTACTACAGGAGCACAAAGAGAACATCGTATTGATATTCTTAAAGCTCAGGCAGTCGAAAAAGGTCTTCCTTTAGAATCAATTGATTTTTATTTGAATTTCTTCAAATATGGAGTTCCTCCTCATGGAGGATTTGGTTTTGGATTGACGAGATTCTTAATGAAATTATTCGATGTTGAAAGTATTAGAGATGTTACTTTCCTATATCGTGGACCAAATCGGGTTAACCCATAATCTTTCAAACTAAGCATTTTTCAGTGCTTAGTTTTTATTTTGCTATTATCATTCTTATTTATGATAAAATGAATATAATGAGGTGATTCTTATGATAAAAGCAATTATGATTGGTGCAGGGAATCGTGGAATCGGTGCTTACGGTGCTTTTGCTGAAAAAAATCCTGAAGATATTCAGTTTGTCGGAATTGCCGAACCAGATCCGGTTCGAAGAATGTATTTTGCGATGAAACATAAAATTCCTGAATCAATGCAATTTGATGACTATAAATCCATACTTAAAGAAGAAAAATTCGCGGATGCTTGTTTTATTTGTACACAGGATAACATGCATTACGAACCATCAGTTTTAGCAATGGAAAAAGGTTATCATATTTTTCTAGAAAAACCTATGGCAATAACGCCCAAAGATTGTTTAAAATTAGGTGAATTGTCCGATTATTTTGGAGTTAAATTAATGATTGGACACGTATTACGATACACCCAATTTTTCTCAACCATTAAGTCTATTTTAGATCAGGGTTCAATCGGCCAACTGATGTCTATTCAACATAATGAAAATGTTTCCTACTGGCATCAAGCTCACAGTTATGTCAGAGGCAACTGGGGTAATTCAAAAAAATCCAGCCCGATGATATTAGCTAAATCCTGTCATGATTTGGATTTATTAATTTGGTTCGCGAACTCATCGCCCAAAAGTGTCGCTTCATATGGAAAACTCTCTTATTTCAAAAAAGAAAATGCTCCAGTCAACGCTCCGAAATACTGTATGGACGGATGTATTCATAAGGACGACTGTGTGTATTTTGCCCCAAAAGTATACTTAAATGCTCCTGATTGGATGAAGTTGCCGGTATCAAATGATATGATTGACGATGGATTATTGAAAGCATTAAAAAACGGCCCTTACGGACGTTGCGTATATCACTGCGATAATGACGTCGTCGATCATCAGGTCGTTGCGATTGAATTTGAATCGGGAGTCACCGCAGCTTTTACCATGACAGCATTTACCCACGAAAACACACGTACGATTAAATTAATGGGAACAAAAGGCGAAATACGAGGACACATGGAAAAAAACACCATTGAAATCTACCGCTTCGGAAACGAAGTTCCTGAGACGCTTAATTTAAATGTTCTTGACTACGGCCATGGTGGTGGCGATTATGGCATCATGAAAGCTTTTTGTCAGCTTGTTGAAAAAAATATTCTTGTTGAATTAACGAGTAATAAAGCATCAATAGAATCCCATTTACTGGCATTTGCTGCGGAAGAATCTAGAATTAAATTACAGTCAGTCGATTTTAAGTCGTTTGTCAAAGGAATTCATTGATATTATGGAATTTCGGACAGTCTTAACAAAGGCTGAACAAGCAGAAGCAGTAGAATTATCTAAAAGTATTTTTAAAGATAATATGGGCGAGCAATTCACTCTATTATTCAGCGAATCCAATTGGAAGCATATGTTTATCGCCATCGATAAAGCTCAGATAGTATCGCTTGTTAATTATTATCCAACTTTTATTAAAATTGGACCGAGTATCGTTAAAGCAGCTTCAGTAGGATCGGTATGTACTAAAAAAGAATACCGTGGTCAGAAATTAGCTTCTAACTTGTTAAAACTTGCTGAACAAAAGATGAAAGAAGAAAGTATTGATCTTGTCATTATTTCAGGTGCTGGCGGTCTATATGCTGATTTTGGCGCCTCATTAGCAGGAAATGTTTATGAATATTATCTTGATAAAACTCAATTTCCGGTTAATGAAAACCTAAATATAACCTTATATAATAATTATTTCTTTAATATTTTGGCAGATATTCAGAATCAGGAAAATGTTCGATACATTCGCAATAGTGAAGAATTCAATCAACTGCTTACATCACAGACATTCCCAGATACTTTTGCGAATTATCCCATTTATCTAATAGAAGATAAGAATAAACCGGTTGCTTATATCGTTGGATATTTGCCAACCGAAGGAAATGAGTTTGGGATTAAGGAATTCGCAGGTAACAGAGATGCAATCGTTCAATCTTTGCGGTTGTTAGCAAACCGACATCATCGGGATATGATTCATTTCGCTGCAGACATTCATGATTCTATTAATCAAATATTGAGCGGATTAAACCGAAAAGTAATTCATCAACACGCTTCCTTTAAAATACTAGATTTTGTTAATATTATGGATAAATTAAAACCATATTTTGACTCGGTCTATCCAAATAATGGGATTAAGTATGGTTTTATAAATAACAAAGCTACATTTATTCATGACGATGAAATATATACCGTTGATTCGAGCCATCAATTATCTCAAATTCTTTTAGGCTTTGATCAGCCGCTTAATCTCAAATTAGAAACCAGTCCAAGCATCAAAGTTTTCTTTGATAAGGTCTTTCCAATTCCTTTTGTTTGGACAAATAATCTTAATTATCAGTAATTAATTCAATAGAAAGGGTTTATAAACATATATGGGAAATTTAAGTAATAATACAGTAATGATTCTTGGAATAAGTTTTATTTTCGTCATGACGACTGCAGGATCAGGCATGGTATTCCTCTTTAAAAATACGATATCGGATAATTTTAAAAGAATATTCTTGGGATTCGCTGCAGGAGTAATGATTGCTGCTTCGGTCTGGTCTTTAATTATACCGGCAATTGAAGAAGCAGAAAATCAGGGAATAATCGGATGGATTCCTGCTGCAATAGGTTTTATTGGCGGAGGATTATTTTTGCTTATAGTAGATAATTTACTACCGCATCTGCACATCGATTCAGACAAACCAGAAGGTTTAAAATCATCGTCAAAAAGAACGACTTTATTAATAACGGCAGTCACTTTGCACAATATTCCTGAAGGACTTGCGGTGGGCCTTGCTTTCGGATTAGCATTGACAAACGGAAGTGTTGTTGGTATTGCTTCTGCCTTAGGACTGGCTATCGGTATTGGTCTGCAAAATTTTCCTGAAGGAGCAGCAATCTCATTGCCTTTAAAACAAGAAGGAATGTCAGCCTCAAAATCATTTATGTGGGGTTCTCTTTCGGGAATCGTTGAACCGGTTTTTGCAATTATCGGTGTAATATTAGCTAGTTTCTTATCGGTAATTATGCCTTGGTTTTTAGCGTTTGCTGCTGGGGCGATGATTTATGTAGTTGTTGAAGAACTTATTCCAGAAGCTCAGTTAGGCGAACATACTAATGTCGGAACAATAGCTGTGATGGTAGGTTTCGTCATCATGATGATTCTAGACGTTGCATTAGGATAAAATTATGGAATATAGTGATATTACTATTCTTTATGAGGACAATCATATTATCGTTGTGGTCAAGCCTCCGGGCATTTTGTCTCAGTCAGACGGTACCGATAAACAAGATATGCTGTCTTTGTTAAAAGAATATATAAAAAATAAATATCAGAAACCAGGGAATGTTTATCTTGGATTAGTACATCGGCTTGATCTGAACGTCGGCGGGATTATGGTCTATGCAAAAACATCAAAAGCTGCTTCAAGACTATTTGATGCAATGAAAGATCATGATTTTTCGAAAGAATATTTTGCTGTTATTGAAGCTGATCTCTCTGTTGGGGAATCTAAGATTTTGGAAGATTTTCTTGGCAAAGATGAAAATGAAAAAAAAGCGCTTATTACTAATCCGGAAAAAGGAAAATATGCAAAATTAGAATATGAAGTTATTGATAACTGTAAAATCAACAATAAATCATTATCGTTAGTAAAAATTAATTTGATGAGTGGACGATTTCATCAAATTAGAATACAGTTCGCATCAAGAGGCATGCCTCTTTTTGGAGATACAAAGTATGGGCATCGATATCGAACGAATAGCAGAGAACTTGGGTTATTTGCATATTCATTAAGTTTTCCTCATCCCGTTTCAAAGGATACGTTGTCATATTCTAGTAATCCGACGCAAAACGTATTTCAACAATTTGGTTATTTTAAGAGCAGAGAATTAGTATAATTTTCTGTTTTTTTATTTAGAGATTTATTAGCGTATTATTTTTTGTACATAATTACTATTTAACAATTATTTTCATTGCTATTTTTCATTGAAGCATTGAATTTACTGTGCCTATGAGATATAATAGGATAAATTTTTTGGAGAATGTTTATTCATTATTGAATTACTTTCAAAAAAAATATTTATTAAGGATAGGATGGAATATGAAAAAAACGTTATTTATTATTGTTTCATTAGTTTTACTTTTAGGAATTTTCGGATGTGACAAAAAAACTACGACGACTACTACTTTGGCTCCTACGACTGTTACTACAGTAAACTCAGACCCGGTGTTTAACGGTGTTCAAAATAAGTCAGTTGTTAAAGGAACCGCTACTTTTAATGTTTTGGATGGCATTACTGTTACCGATCCTGAAGATGGCGATTTGACAGGAAGCATCGTTATCGTAAGCAACCCAGTTGATCTTAAGACAGTTGGTGATTATACAGTAGCTTTATCAGTTACCGATTCGGGTCAGAAGTTGGTTGAAGCATCATTTGTTGTTAGCGTTGTGTTAAGCGTTGATGAACAAAAAGTCATCGATGATATTAGCGCTTTTCAATTGGCATTAGATGCTAGTGGAAATTATATTCTGCCAACCACCGGTACAAATGGGTCTTCAATTATTTGGTCTACTAATAAGGTTAATACAATATCGAAAAAAGGATTTGTTATCAGACCTGGTATTGGAGAAAATCCAATCAATGTAACCATTACTGGACGATTCTCTTATGGAAAATATACACAATCTGTATCTTACCCTGTAGTAGTTCAACCTAGAACTGAACTTAATGGAATAACTTCAAGCGTTACCGTTCCTTTCGAAGGAACAAGTGAAGAGTATGTTGTAGCGAATAAAGATGAAGTAAAACTCTTTTTTGCAGATAACGGAGCTTTACCTTATATTGATGTTGAAACCTTCATTAGATTAATTAATGGAGCTATTGATTCAGACATTATCAACGTTGTTTCTGTTGGAGAAGATGGACTACGTGTTGAGTATTCTGTAGAATATGAGGACTTCGATGGTTCAACTGTTACAGAAGATTATTGGGCTTATATTGACTTTACAGAAAATACTTTTACAGTGAATAATTTTAATTTCTTTGAAAATTATGTTGCTGAAACTACCTCTGATTATGGCGAAGGTTTGAATTATGTTGATGCTCTATATGGCGAAGGTTCGGAAGTTGAAATTCCATTAGGATTTTATAATTTCGATTTGTTGATTCACAACGATAATGAAACCACTTTATATTTAATGCCATTACACGTAGCAGATTTATTGTTTGCTGGTGGTTTATATTATGACGTGTATTACAATGGAGACAAACTCTGGGGAATAGATACATTTACGATTAGTAGCCCAGATGAAGCGGGCGAATTACTGTTAAATCAAATTAGAACCAGTTCTTATAATTCTTTAACGGCTCCGGCAGATATTAAATGGGCAACATTTGACTTTTTAGCCTTAAGTCTCGATTATTTTTATGGATTAAGAAACCGTTATTCAGTTAACTCTGCATACGAAATAATTGCTACACATGCTAGAGACATGATTATTGGTTCAGATACCTTAATGTATCAAAAAGTCTTTAATGTTGCATACGGACTAGATGATTTACATACTTCACATGTATTCTCGGGTTATTATGAAGCTCCGTATGATATGACCTTATATTTAAATGATTTAGGACCGAGAACCTTAGATTTCTATAATGGTTTATGGGCAGTTCAAGATTTACTCACTGCGAAATATGGTGGTTATGAAAATCTGCCAAAGAGAATTTTACTTGATAATGAAAGAACTGCAATAATCCCATTGACAGGATTTACTATCGATACTCCAGACGACTTTAAAATTGTTCTAGATTCTTTACCTTCGACTGTTGAAAATGTCGTTATCGATCTTTCATATAATACCGGTGGAAATCTTGGTGCTGTATTAAGAATTTTTGGATATATGACCGAAAACACAATTATGTATCATTCACAAAATCCTGCTGATGGAGCTACCGTAACATATTATATCGAAAGTGATTATGTTGCTTACGATTTTAACTGGTATATTTTGACTTCAAGCGTGACCTTCAGTGCAGCTAATCTAATGGCTTCAATCGCTAAAGAACAAAATATTGCAACTGTAATCGGTAAAAATTCTAGTGGTGGAGCTTCCTCAATTGGGGCAATCTATTCTCCTGACGGTTCTTGCTTATTAATAAGCACTAACAATGTACTAAGCACAAGAACGGGCGATGAAAATTCTGGATATGAATACATCAGCATTGAAGATGGAATCGTAGTAGAATATCTACTTTCAAATGTTACTAGTGATGCTCAGATAGTCGCCGCTATAGCAGCTACTCAAGCAACAGAATAAAATATCGGTTTCACTTGAATAAATTCAATATAAAGGATGTTTGTATGTACTACTATTGTACTTACAGCATCTTTTTTTATATATTCGATAAAATAAATTCTCTATTTTTTGCTTGTTTATATCATATTATTCGCATAAAAGAAATGCGACAGGCTAAAATTTTATTATTTTCAGAAATAACCATTTTTTTTGTGATGTTTTCATGAGTCTTTTGCTTTCGGGAGCGAGTTTTTGAGTATCTAGTTGAAATATCGTTCAAAATATGATATACATTATGCAATGTTAGAACTAATATACTAGGAGTTAAAATGAGAAAAAAATTCTTCGATTTTTCTTTATCTACTGCAATTATTGTCATTCTTGGTTATGTTATGGTTGGAATCTTAACAATATTTACATTGCTCGATTCTGATAATATTCAATATGGACTTTTGATTTTCACTATCATATTAGTTATAAGTTTTATAGCATTGGTAATCTATTATGGATTTTTTCCAGTCATTATCTCAAATGAGAGAGTGACTCATATCTACAAAGTTATTGAATTTTCTAATCTTGAATGGGATATAAGAAGAAATTACCGTCTCAGATATGACGAACTGGTTTTTAGGGATAAAACGTTTAATTATAAAAAAATGCCTACTAAAATTATAAAAAAGAAAGAAATAGTTGTTCAGTATTTTCCAAAACACATGGAGTACTTGGATAAATATATGAGTTCATACCGTGGGACTTTCGGAGATTTATGATGAAAACACAAAAAAAAGTCGATCAAGAGAAACTAAATGATTTCTTCCAAGAAGTGGACAAAAATAAGAAGAATAATTCAAATGATAAAAATGATAGCGAATTTGATACTATTAAAGGACCTGTCTCCAAACCATATCAATGTCCAATGTGTCACAAATCTTTAAGCTCTAGAAAAGAACCTTGTAAATATTGCGGATATAAAGGATATATCCCAATGGGAGATGATGAAATAAAAAAAACACGTATTATTCTGTTTGTTGTAATTTTAATCATTGCCTTAGTCATTTTAATGATAACTAGAAATAAATTATGATTTAAAAGAATTATTTAGATTTTATGCAAAAATGACGGAAATATGCAAATGAAAACATTTTCATTTCTTTCATAATTAATTTTTATGATTATATTGCATATTTTACCCTTTAATATTAAAATAAAAGAAGTCGAAAAATAGCGAAAAAGTGAGAAAATTTTCAATATTGTCTTGAAATGTTTGATTCAAAATAGTATAATGTTTTAAAAGTTTTTTAGAGACAAAACTCGCTTAATAAAATTGCAGAAATGGTGGAAATAGAAATGTATTATTTGAAATCTAGTATTAAAAAAATCTTTATTGTCTTTTTGTTCACAGTACTTGTATCCGTATTGACCGGATGTAATACTGGACATGGTGTATTAGACGGTGAATTTTTTACAGTAGTTTACGACGGTAATGGCGGCTTCCTCGGGAACAAGACCAGTACAGTTCGTAAGTTACAAGTAGTAGAGGGAAGTAAACTTCCGAAATATTTACAAGATTACGCTCAAGATTCATATGTTGTATCAAGTTTAGGTTTAGCTACTCGCATAGGATATACCCTTAAAGGCTGGTATCTAGAATCAAATGCTGAATACGCTGAGAATCCAACGGGAGCTTATGTATATTTAAATCTCGAAGAAGGTAATGGGGTTTATAAAATCGATCAACAAGGCGCTTATGTATATGGATATGTCGCCGATGCAGAGGGAACTTTAGTATTTATCAATGTTGAGCCGCTTTCTGAAGATGATGATCCTGAAACAGCTGAATATATCTTCTTTAACGGCAGTAATGGTTATGGATTTTATGTATACGATTCAGAAGATCCTGCTCATGTAGATATTTATGAGACTGATGGGGGATATTCGGTTTCCAATGTATCAAAATATGGTAAAAGTTATCTCGTTTTTGATGAACTTACAACTGATGAAAAAGAATTGTTTAAAGATGTACCAAAGTACGTTCAGGCATTTTATGAATATACTGAAGCCGACGAAGGTTTAACAAGATATTCGCTTGAAAGCGGCTATATTTATTTTGATACAATGATGGTTTTAGATTCTGAAGGTTTGTACGTTTATAATGGGTCTGAATATTTGCTTTTTGATTCAGAAGATGTTACTCATCAAGAATTAGATAGATACTCAGTTGATGCTCGTTATATATTTACACCATCCACCGATTATGTTACACCATCTGATTTAACAAGATACAACGCTGACATCATTTACTGGGATTTCGAAAATGATCGCGTTACAGAAAACATTACTCTAATAGCACATTGGGAAAGAAAATTAACCATCAATTATATTCAAAAATCTGGACAGGTTACTGTTATTACAAAAAAACTTACTGAAGACAATACTACCTCGGTTGATTTAGTGGCAGGCGAAACCATTGGCAAATTAGAAACTATTCCGCTATTTGCTGGTTATACGTTCGTAGCTTGGAGTAAATCGGAAACTGAATTTGATCCATGGGATTTTAATACTGATGTATTTCCTACTGATACAACAGAATTAAACTTATATGCTTACATGATTGAAGGAGAATTTACTCGAATTACAAGTCAATCTGGTTTAGCTAAAGTTGCACTTAATCCTAACGGAAATTACTTACTTGTTAATGATATCGACTTAAACGGAACCAATTATACTAACTCAACACCGTTAGGTTTCGTATTAAGAACATCAGTAATCAGCACCGTTGTTCCGTTCACTGGCAAATTTATATCAATGGGATATAAAATATCTAATTTTACATTAACTGTACAAAATCAACAGAAAACTATTCTTGCGGATGCTGGAGTAGTAGTAGTATCAGGGTTGTTCCCGTTTGTACAAAACGCTACTATAAGTGGTGTTGTAATCGAAAACGCTAATGTGGTTTTATCAACTTCTTCATCAGCGACGACAGTCGTTTGTGATTTAGGATCAGCTGCATTAATTGGTACCGCTTTAGAAGGAAATACCGTTGTCTCAAATGTTGATGTAAATATTGTTTTCTCAGCTTCAACCAATAATGTGATAGATTATCCGGTATATGTTGGTGATATCGTTGCCAGAGGATCTGAATATGTAACGATTACTGGCTCTACTTCAAATATCGATTATTCATCAATTACAGGTATTACAACTGATACATTGCACGTATCAGTATTAGATTAGGCTTAACGATAAAAATCTTAAGTATATAGAAAAAAATTGGAGGAAAAAAATGAAAAAGCTTTGTTTGTTTCTAGTAACAATGGTTCTAGCTGTTGCATTGGTCGCATGTACTGATAAAACAACAACGACAACTCAACCAGCTACTACCACGCAACCAATCACAGCAACTACGACTACTGCCAGAGTTCCTATCATGGAGACCAGAGTTATTAATGATTCATATACATTACTGCTCCAGTCTTCGACAATGGATGGTATTTTCAGCCCATTCTTCTATTCTTCAGCTTATGATGGAGATGTAGTTGGATTAACTCATGCTAGTCTATTGGCTATGAATGAAACTGGTGCGGTTGTTGCCAGCGATTATTATCCAACCGTAGCTCAAGGTTATTCTATTTATTACACTGATAACTTGACTACTTACGCTCCAAAAGCAAATTATGAAGAAGGCGATTACGTAGTATACGAAATCGTTATCAAAAATGGCGCTAAATTTAGCGACGGAACGGTAATTGATGCTGATGACGTGTTATTCAATTACTACACTTACTTAGATCCAGCTTATTCAGGATCATCCACACTTTATACGTTACCAATTCTTGGTTTAGGAAATTTCAGAACCCAAGTTCCGGATTATGACGTATACGCTCCTATCGCTGATGCAATTCTTGCAGCTGACGAAAGAGTATCTGGATATACAGCTAATGATGACTATACTCAAGCTCAACATACTGCTTATTGGGGATACATCAATCAGGCTGGAGCGCAATTTGCTCAAGAAATTGTTAACTACGTTTTAGCTTCATATGGTTCTGACTCATTTGTAGCAAGATATTTTGGTGGTAATTTCTTAGTTGAAGACGCTGCTGGATTATATGTAAAAACTTCCACTGGAATCGCTACTTATTCAGCTACAAACCCAGATCATCAATCATTAACTCGTTATAACTGTACATTAACATGGGCTGATGTCCAAGCTTCTGCTGGATTAAAAGTAGCTTATGGTATGGCTATGTGGGGATTCTACGGTGCTGCCGGACGTGCTTATTCATTAAGCGCTGACAAACTCACTTGGTCAGGTGCTACAGCTGATTACAGTGTTGCTACATTATCTACAGCTGATTATTTCGCTGATATTTTAGCAGCATACGCTGATGAAGATGGTAAAGTTAATTACCAAAACGTAAGCGATGTTGAAAGCGCAGGATCTAACTTCGTTGGAGTTGCTAAAGATTTATTCATCGCTGAATTTGCTCAATCAGGTGTTGTTCCATCAATTACTGGTTTAGTAAAAGGTACAAAAACTATCGATTCAGTTAGTTACGAAACTGTTAAAATCATTTTAACAAAACAAAATCCAAAAGCTATTCTTTCATTAGGTGTTACTGTTGCTCCACAACATTATTACACTGCTGGTTATACTCCTGCTACAGGAGCTATCGTTAATGCTGGTGTAGAATTCAATTCTGAATTATTCATGGCTCACCTTGAAACATTCAATGGTTCGCCAATGGGTGCTGGTCCTTACAAATTTGTTGAAGTAGATGAAGGCGATGGAACAGTATACTTTGTCAGAAACGATAATTTCGAAACAATGGGCGGAGTAAATGTTTACAACGCTAATATTAAAAACATTGCATTAAAGATCATTTCTTCTGGTGCTGAATATCAAGCTCTTGAAGCTGGTGACGTTTATTATGCTACTGTAAGTGCTACTGCTGACGTAATGCAAGATATCGCTCTTGACCCAACACTAGTATCAGTATTAGTTGACAATCTTGGATATGGTTATATTTGTATCAATCCACAAGTTTATGATAACATTTATGAACGTATCGCTTTGACAACAGTATTCAATCACGCTAAAGTTCTTGACTACTATCCAAACGGATTAGCTGATATTATTTACCGTTCACAATCTCAAGTTTCTTGGGCATACCCAGAAGGCGCAACTGCAATTTACCCATTTGATTCCACTCTAGCTGCTGCTAAATCATATTTCCAATTAGCCGGCTATACACTTGGCACCGATGGAAAATTCACAGACGTTCCTGAAGTCGTATTTACACTTCCTTCAGATGCTTCTCAACATCCAGCTGGAGGTATCTTCCTAGAAGCTCAAACTTTATTGGCTACAATTGGTGTTTCTTCAAGAATCGTATCTGATGCAAACCTAATCGCTAATATTAAGAAGGGTCCAGTAGGCGTTTATGCATTAGCATGGCAATCTTCTGCTGATCCAGACATGTATCAAGTTTACCATTACCTCTCTCAAGCTGAATCTGTAATTTCTAATGGTATCGTTTGGTTATATGAAAACGGCGACGATGATACTCTTGGTACTATCGATGTTGTGAAATTAAACGGCACTACAGTTGAAATGAACCAAAAAGAAGCATTAGCTTATCTTGCTGAACTTATCGAAGAAGGCACAAAATATATGTTGCCAGAAGAAAGAGCTCCAATTTATGCAAAAGCTTTAGAAGTTCTAGCTCAATTGAATATTGAAATCCCAACATACCAAAGAAAGAACCTATTCGTTTATGATGGCGCTATTATCGCTCAATCTTCTTTATCAACTTCAGTTACTCCATATTGGGGACCAATGGCTGAAATTTGGAAAGTAAGCTTTGCTAATGGTGTTAAAGGTAACGAAACTACTACAGTTGTTGTAGGTTACGAAGAATAACCTTAAGGTTATATTCTAACTTATACAATCAATTAACAAAATTCTAACAAGGAGTATAAGGCTCAGTCGTTGAGATTGGGCCTTATTATTGTCAATATGATAAAATACATTATAAAAAGACTCGCATTATCCGTACTCATTTTGTTTGGTGTATCAATTATCATCTATGGCTTAGTTCGTATTAAACCCGGACTTGATTTTGTTCAGGCCAAATATTATGCTCAGATGCAATTAGATGAAACCGGACAAGTAGCTCAAATGGTCGAAAGACAAAGAGAAATTTATGGATTAACCTCACCTATTTTTAAAGGTTATTTAAAATGGGCAGGAAACATTGTCAAAGGACAATGGGGAGATTCATTTATTTTTTCAGTCAGCACTGGGGAAGTAGAACTACTCGTAGATGCTGAGGGGAATCCCGTTTTAGACGCTGAAGGAAATCAATTGACTAAACCAATATCAAGTTCAAATGTTCTTGATATTATTGCAAGCAAGAGTACAATTTCATTTATTATTGCTTTAATAGCTACAATATTACAGTTTGGAATTGCTATTCCACTCGGTATTACCTCAGCGACAAAACAATATGGTGTCGTTGACTATAGTGTTACAGTTCTGGCAATGATGGGAATTTCGCTGCCGTCATTTTTCTTTGGCGCTTTGTTATTAAGAATATTCTCAATTCAACTAGGATGGTTCCCTTATGCCGGACTTTCTAATCCAAACTCCAATTTACCTATTCTTATTGATAATATACATCATTTAGTATTACCAATCACAGTTCTTGTTATTCTCTCTATTGGGGGATTAATGAGATATACTAGAACTAATATGCTCGAAGTATTGAACGCTGATTATATCCGCACTGCAAGAGCAAAAGGGTTAAGTGAACACAAAGTTATTTACAAACATGCATTCAGAAACACACTAATTCCGTTAGTAACAATTTTAGCTGGGATTTTACCCGGACTTTTCGGTGGAGCAATGATTACAGAAACCATCTTTAGTATTGATGGAATTGGTAAGGCTGCATACAAGGCTGTTACTATGGGAGATATTCCTTTTGTCATGGCATATAACTTATTCTTATCAGTATTGACTGTTATCGGCACTTTAATGTCAGACTTAATGTACGCAGTCGTCGACCCACGCGTCAAGTTAGTAGGTGGTAAATAATGAGTACACTAGTACAAGAAAATAAAGATTTAATTAATCTTCCAAATAATCAAGAACAGGATAAACAAGAACCAGAAGTTTCTCTTTCAGATTCTGCTAAAGTAATTAGTCCTGGTAGATTAGTTCTAAGACGTTTTTTCCGCAGTAAATTATCAATTATTGGTTTAATAACTTTATTGGCAATGTTCGCATTTGCGTTTATTGGTCCATTAATTTCACCTTGGGGTGAAGTTCAAATGACTGGCGATTATAAATGGGTTACTTCCATATTACCTCATCAGATTGTTGTTCAGGAACTAAATGAAGAAACAGGACTGATGGAAGAAGTCACTTATGTATTTTATGAAGTTAGTGATCCATATAAGGTTTATGCTAAAACTCCTCCTTCATGGGATCATCCGCTTGGAACAGATCAGTATGGATATGACGTTTTGACACGTTTAATGTATGGTGGACGAGTATCGCTTCTACTTGGATTTATCGTTATCTTTTCTGAAGTAATTATTGGTATGTTCTTCGGTTCTCTCTCTGGATATTTCGGAGGATGGGTAGATCAAGTAATTATGCGTGTTGTTGATATTTTTAACTGCTTACCTGGATTACCGATTTTAATGCTTGCTGCAGCGCTAATTGACGGCTGGGGAATAGAACCGAGGGTAAGAATTTACTACCTGATGGGGATATTGACCTTTTTCGGCTGGTCAGGTATCGCCCGTTTAGTTCGTGGTCAAGTTTTAGGTATTCGTGAACTTGAATACATGGTTGCTGCCGAAGCTACTGGATTGAGCACAAAACGTAAAATATTCAAACACATTATTCCAAACGTTATGCCTCAGATTATTGTTCAAGCAACATTAGGTCTAGGTGGAATTATTTTGTCAGAATCAACACTTTCATATCTTGGTATTGGTGTTCCATTCCCGTATGCAGCTTGGGGAACAATGATTAGTTCTACTAGCGGCGCAGAAGGAAGAGATATTCTGCAAAACTACCCCAATATTTGGGTGCCTGCTGGCGTATGTATCGTTATGGCGGTTTTAGCTTTTAACTTTATTGGTGACGGATTACGCGACGCATTCGACCCGAAGATGAGGAGATAGGTTACATATGAAACTATTAGAAAAATTAAAGACTAATCAAGAAAAGAAAAAAGCACTCGCTAAACACTATATTAGTAAAGAGCAAATCAAAAAAACAGCAAAGGAAAATTCTAGAATCATCAAAGAACTAGAAAAGCAAAATAACCGTAAAAATGTTCCGGAAGAAGAATATTTAACGGAAATGAAAAATCCCAATAACGTTGTTGAATTTGATGATTTACATGCATACTTCTTTACTGACGCTGGTGTTGTAAAGGCTGTTGACGGTGTTTCTTTTGATATACCAAAAAAGAGTATTGTTGGGGTTGTTGGAGAGTCAGGCTGTGGTAAAAGTGTTACAAGTTTGGCGTTAATGAAGTTACTTCAAAGCCCAACGGGACAAATTTTTAGCGGAGAAATTCGTTATAATGCAAAAAATGGAAAAGCATATAATATTTCAAAAGTACCTAAAATTGATATGAATAAGATTCGTGGAAAAGAAATGAGTATGATATTCCAAGAACCGATGACTAGCTTAAATCCTGTATTCAGAATCGGTGATCAGCTTGATGAAATTCTTTTCTTGCATTTTCCAGAAATTACGCAAGAAGAAGCAAAGCAAAAATCTATTTCGATGCTGAATACCGTTGGAATAGCCATGCCTGAAAGTGTTTATTCCCGTTATCCTCATGAATTATCTGGTGGTATGCGTCAAAGAGTCATGATTGCTATGGCTTTATCATGCGACCCAAATCTGATTATTGCGGACGAGCCGACTACTGCACTTGACGTTACTATTCAAGCGCAAATTTTGGATTTGCTAAGAAACATTAAAAATGATATTAATGGAAGTATAATGCTAATTACGCATGATCTGGGTGTCATTGCTGAAATGGCTGATTATGTTGTTGTTATGTATGCTGGTAGAATTATTGAAAAAGGTACTGCTAGAGAAATTTATAAAAATCCAATTCACCCTTATACAATCGGTCTACAAAAGAGTATACCTGCTTTGAATTTAAATGATGAAACATTATACACAATTCCAGGAACCGTTCCTAATCCAATTAACTTACCTAATTTCTGCTATTTCAGAGATCGTTGTGAAAAAAGATTCGGTAAATGTAATGGTGAATATCCAAAGTTACTTCAGGTGTCTCCTACACACCATGTCGCATGCTATCTAGCTGAAGAAATTGCCGCAGAATTTGCTAAAACGAAAAAAGATGGTGGTGAAAAAAATGCGAAAAAATAATGTAAATCAAGAGCTTAACGCCATCAGAAATGATCAATTTGATTCGGAAATTGAAAAAAAGGATATTTTGGTTGTAAAAAATTTAAAAAAATATTTTCCATTAGGATCAAACTGGTTTAAGAAAACGACGAGTTTTGTTAAGGCTGTCGATGATGTTAGTTTTACAATTAAAAAAGGTAACACGCTAGGTGTTGTTGGTGAATCTGGATGTGGAAAAACAACTCTTGGTCGTACTATTTTGAGATTGCATAGTATTACTGATGGTCAAATTATGTACGATAATATTGATATTCGAACTATCAAAAAAAGAGAATTAACAAAATTACGTCCAAAGATTCAAATTATTTTCCAAGATCCATATTCTAGTTTAAGCCCCAGAATGACCATTGGTGAAATTATCGGTGAGGCTGTGCGTGAACATAAACT
Organism: uncultured Caryophanales bacterium; assembly: GCA_937928185.1. Lineage (GTDB taxonomy): Bacteria > Bacillota_I > Bacilli_A > Izemoplasmatales > Hujiaoplasmataceae > UBA5603. The sequence goes on along the minus strand of CALEZX010000040.1, from coordinate 48,610 downwards.
AGTTCCTGCAGAAGAACATCGTGATTATATTCTTGATATCATGAAATCTTGTGGATTACCGCCTTATTATTACAGCAGATATCCACACGAATTTTCTGGTGGCCAAAGACAAAGAATATGTATTGCTAGAGCCCTTGCTCTTAAACCAGACTTAATCGTCTGCGACGAGCCTGTCAGTGCATTAGACGTATCAATTCAGGCCCAAATCATTAATTTGCTTGTTGATTTGCAGAAAAAATACGGACTAACATATATTTTTATTTCACACGACTTGTCGGTTGTAGAATATATTTCTACTGAAATCATGGTTATGTATCTTGGTAGCGTCGTTGAACAAGGAACCAAAGAACAAATCTTTAAAAATACAATGCATCCATATTCTAAAGCTTTATTATCAGCAGTTCCGGTTCCTGATCCTGATGTTAAAAAACAAAGGATTATATTAAAAGGCGATATTCCAAGCCCTGCTAACCCTCCAAAAGGATGTAAATTCCATACGAGATGTTCAGAGTGCATGGATATTTGTAAAACCGTTACTCCGATATTAAAAGAGTACGAAAAAGGACATTTCGTGGCTTGCCACTTATATCCACAGGATTAGTGATAAACTGTGTCAAAAGAAAAACGAAAAATAAATGAGTTTGTAGATGACGGTTCAACAGTCGCTGATATGAATGTTGAAGGCTTTCATTGGTATCAAAGCAAAAAAAACAAAGAAAAGAAGAAAGATTTGGTTGATTTAGGTCTAAGTCCCAAAGAAAGAAGAGCAATGGTAAAAGGCGCATTTCTCGCGTTTCTTCCACTCTTTCTAGTTATTATCGGAAGTTTTATTATTGTGTATCTTTTATTTCTTTATTTTGCATCAACGCGTTAATTATCTACAATCATTAAACACTTTTATCGACGAGATGCTAGAACTAGTTTAGTTCTAGCTTTTTCTATTTAACTAAATTTTCCATTCTGGATATGATATAATAGTGATAGCGAGGTACTAATATGGAACTAATTACTAAAAATATTACAAATGAAATTAAAGAGTTAACTATTACTTCTATGAGAGGCCAAAAAGTCGTATTACTGAATGTCGGAGCTTCATTGACTGAATGGGTTACGTCTACAGGATTAAATATTGTTGCCGGATATAAAGATTACCGTGATTATCAACAACCAGGGATGTATTTAGGTACAAATGTTGGTATGAATGCTGGCAGAATTGAAAATGGAGAAATCATTTTTGATGGAAAAAAGCATCATCTAAATTCAAAGCATCCTCATTTTTTACATGGAGGAGACGATTCACTAGCTTTTAGAGTATTTGATGTTAATGTTGAAAAAAACACTTCAAGTCAAACCATCATTTGCTTCTCACATCAGTATAGGAATCGGATTCTTTTCGGTGATTATAACATTCAAATTCGCTATTATATCATTGAAGGATCAATTCGGATAGTATACGATGTTTCTTCAACAGAAAAAACTTTGTGCAATTTAACGAATCATACTTATTTTAATCTAGAAGGTTCTTTTGATACCTCTTTAACCTCACATGAATTGAAAATTAATAGTAAGAAAGTGGTAACGGTTAATGATGACATTATCGGAAAAGAATGCCTAGATGTAAAAAATACTGAATTTGATTTTACTTCCTTCAAACCCATCATCCCAGTGATTGAAACAATTAAATCCCGTGGGGAAAAAGCTCGAGGACTAGATCATTTTTTTGTTTTTGACCATATCTCAACTGATTCTCAGATTACCCTTAAATCGACAAAGTCAAAACTAGAATTAAATGTATTTACAACATATCCGGGAGTTACCGTATATACGACAAATTATCCTGATAAGAAAATGCTAAAACATGGTTATTATCCAGCTGAACATTCAGGGATTTGTCTTGAAGTACAGTTTCAATCTAATGCAATAAATGACTCAAGGTTTACATTAGGTCTTGTTTCTCCTGATCAACCTTATCATCATGAAATCTATTATCAATTAGGAGGATTATAAATTGAATATCTTGGTACTTGGAGGTGCCGGTTATATCGGTAGTCATTTTGTAAAACAAGCTATCATAGAAGGACACTATGTTATCGTAATTGATAATCTTCAAACAGGGCATCTAAAGGCAGTAGACAGAAAGGCCGTCTTTTATAAAGGGGATATTCGAGATGCCTCCTTCTTAGATTACCTTTTTAATTCAGAAAAGATTGATGCCTGTGTTCATTTTGCAGCAAATTCATTGGTGGGAGTATCAATGAAAGAACCGCTTCAGTATTTTGATAATAATGTGAATGGAACGATTGAATTGCTAAAAGCAATGCAAAGACATAATGTAAATTTCATTGTTTTTTCGTCTTCCGCAGCTGTATATGGATCCCATCAGGTGATGCCTATTACCGAAGAGTTTTCTACAATTCCGACTAACCCATACGGTGAGTCGAAACTCATGATGGAAAAAATGATGAAATGGGCGGATTTAGCCTATGGTATTCGTTATGTAAGTCTTCGTTATTTTAATGTAGCTGGAGCTAGCGAAGATCATTCAATTGGTGAGGTCCATATTCCTGAAACACATTTGATTCCTCTTGTGTTAAGAGTACCTCTAGGAAAAACTGATAAGATTACTGTTTTTGGCTCTGATTATCAGACCCCAGATGGGACTTGCATCAGAGACTATATTCATATGTATGATTTAATTCAAGCACATCTGAAAAGTCTTAATTACTTAATACAAGGAAATGTATCAAATATCATAAATTTAGGAAGCAATTCTGGTTATTCTAATTTAGAAGTTATCAACACAGCAAGAAAGATTACCAATCATCCCATTCCCATGATTATGGGAGACAGAAGGCCAGGCGATCCAGATCAATTAATTGCATCAAATAAAAAAGCTTATAGTCTTCTAGGCTGGAAGCCGACGAAAAATTTAGAAGATATTATTAAAGATGCCTGGGCATTCCATCAAGCTCATCCAGAGGGATATTAATATGACGATTAATTCTTTATTGTCGCAACTCATCAATTACGCCGAAAAGAAATCACTATTAGATAAGAGTAATCGAGAGTACGCCATCAATCAATTGTTATATTTATTTAAACTTGATATTTTTATAGAAGAAAAAGTCGAAAATGAGCTTGATTTTTATACGTTACTTGATGCTTTACTTTCTTATGCTTTGGAAGCCAAATTGATAGAAGAGGATATTGAAGCTTTAAAAGATAATTTTGAAGCGAAAATGATGGATGCTTTTTTGCCAAGACCGTCTGAAATGAATCGAATATTCAGCGAACTATATAAAAAGGCTCCTAAATATGCGACTGATTATTTTTATCAATTCTCAATTAATACAAATTATATTAAGTCTGAACGGATTAAAAAGAATATTAATTATAAATACGCTGGAAAATACGGTGATTTAGATATTACAATAAATCTATCTAAACCTGAAAAAGATCCCAAAACAATTGCTTTTGTTAGTAATATAAAAAGTGAAAACTATCCGAAATGCGCTTTATGCATGGAAAATGTCGGGTTTTATGGAACAATTGATAAAGCACCCAGAAGTAATCACCGCGTGATAGATATTACTCTAAATCATGAAAAAAACGCTTGGGGATTCCAATACTCACCTTATTCCTATTACAATGAACATGCCATTATATTAAAAAAAGTCCACGAACCAATGAGAGTTGATGAAAATACATTCATAGAGCTGATTGATTTTATTAATAAATTTCCTCATTATATGATTGGATCTAATGCTGGCTTGCCTATAGTCGGAGGATCAATTTTATCCCATTATCATTTTCAGGGAGGACGTTATGACTTTCCGATTGAAAATGCTCGCGTTATTAGATTCTTTAAAAAGAAACGTGTCCAGATTGAGATACTAGACTGGCCTTTATCAGTAGTACGCGTTTCAGGAAAAAATGAATTTGATGTTTTAGACTATGTCAATCAAATATTCAATGCATGGAAAAAATATACAAATGAATCATTATCCATTTTTGCCAAAACAAATGATTTTCATAACACTGTAACTCCTATTGTAAAGCTAAAAGATGGCAGTTATCAATTCTATGTCGTTTTAAGAAATAATATCACCACCCCAGAACGTCCCTATGGATTATTTCACCCTCGAGATGAATACTTTCATATAAAAAAAGAAAACATTGGTTTGATTGAAGTTATGGGATTGGCCGTGCTCCCCGGACGATTAAAAACAGAATTGGATTTAATTAAACTTTGTTTGATTAACGGTGAAGATCCCATCAAGTATCAGGAATTAAATAAACACTTGAGTTGGATAGAACAAATCAAACAAAAAAATTATCCAGCTGAACAATTAGATGATTTCTTAAAGACCGAAGTTGGGGCGATATTTGAAAAAGTTCTTGAAGATTGCGGTGTTTTTAAATCTCAGGACATTCTTGCTTTTTCTGATTTTGTAGAAAAAGCCATCATTTAATAAAAATGTAAATGGTAGATCAAATGCCATTGCATTTTTTATGGAATTAAAAATTCAATTATGATATAATATTCAACTGATAAACGAGGTGTCATTATGAGTAATCAAAAAGAAAAATTAGTGAAATCTATTACGTCAAGAGACGTTGATTTTGCGCAGTGGTATACCGATGTCTGCCGTAAAGCAGAATTAATGGACTATACAGATGCAAAAGGTTTTATTATTTATAGGCCATATGGCTATGCCATCTGGGAAAATATTCAGTCATATCTGGATAAAGAATTCAAAAAAACTGGTCATGAAAATGTTTATATGCCTTTAATGATTCCAGAATCTTTATTTTTAAAAGAGGCAGAACATGTTGCAGGATTTGCTCCTGAGACAGCAATCGTTACAATTGGTGGAAAAGAAGAATTGCAGGAACGTTTGATTATCAGACCGACCTCTGAAGTTTTGTTTTGTGACCATTATTCAAAAATCGTATCTTCATACCGTGATTTGCCTAAAAAATACAATCAATGGTGCAGCGTAGTAAGATGGGAAAAAACGACAAGACCTTTTTTACGCGGATCAGAATTTTTATGGCAGGAAGGTCATACCATCCACGCTACAGAACAGGAAGCTAAGGAAGAAGTTCTTGGAATGTTAGATATCTATAATAACTGCGGAAAAGATCTTTTAGCCATTCCTTTTGTTCTTGGCAAGAAAACAGATAAAGAAAAATTTGCTGGTGCAGAAGAGACTTATTCGATTGAAGCGTTAATGCATGATGGAAAAGCATTACAATCAGGCACTACTCATTACTTTGGTACTGGTTTTGCTAAACACTTTAATATTAACTTTCAAGATAAAGATGGGATTTTAAAACCTGTTTACCAGACTTCTTGGGGGTTATCTACAAGATTAATTGGTGCCATTATCATGGTTCATGGCGATGATTCAGGATTAGTTTTACCGCCAAGAGTAGCTCCAATTCAAGTTGCAATTATTCCGATTCAATCTCAAAAAGAAGGCGTTGTTGAAGCTGCTGAAAATGTCAAGAAAACTTTAGAGAACCTTGAATATCGCGTCAAACTAGATCTCACTGATAAAACGCCAGGTTGGAAATTTTCAGAATATGAGATGAAAGGTGTCCCAGTTCGTATTGAAATCGGACCTCGAGATTTAGAAACAAATGAATGTGTTTTAGTAAAACGCATTAACGGAGAAAAAATTAAAGTTAAAATTGATGAAATATCTTCAATAATTCCAAGAATATTTGATGAAATTCATGAACAAATGTATCAAAATGCTCTAAAAAATGTGACAGAAAATACGCGTGAAGCAAGAACTTATGATGAGTTTAAAGAATTAATTAATTCAAAACCAGGTTATGTAAAAATGATGTGGTGTGGAAACGCTGAATGTGAAGTCAAGATTAAAGAAGATACGACCGCTACTTCCAGATGTATTCCTTTTGAACAGCATCGATTAACTGAAACTTGCCCAGTATGTGGACGTAAAGCAGAAAAACTTGTCTATTTCGCTAAAGCTTACTAAAAAAATAAAACAGATTAGAACCTAACCCTACTAAAGATTGAAAAGCGGGTTGATTCAATAATCTGCTTTTTTTATTTATTTTAATTTTCTTCTTCAGAACCTTCAAAAAGATCATTTCCAACCGAATCGTATGCGACAATGACAGGAAAATCTTTCACAAGTAATCGATATACAGCTTCGCTTTGTAAATGCGGATAAGCCACCAATTCCATTTGTAATACTCTTTTACTTAATAGAGCTCCGATGCCACCAGTGGTAACTAAATATACAGATTCTGTTTTTACCAGTTCTTTTCTGAATTTTTCTCCACGCGGGCCTTTTCCAATCATAACCTTTAGTCCATTATTCATTAATGGAATACTGTAGGTATCCATACGGTAAGAAGAGGTTGGCCCACAAGCGCCGATTACCTGATTAGGTTTAGGTGGTGTGGGACCAGTATAATAGATACTTTCACCTTCAATTTGAAATGGCAGAGGAGTTCTATCATTAATAGCTTCAACCATGAGTTTATGAGCTGCATCTCTTCCGGTATACAAAAACCCAGAAAGCAGTAATTGGTCTCCAATTCTTAATGATTTACGTGTATCTTCATTCATTGGTAAAGTTACCGATTTCATCATTTTTCACCCCTTAAAACGATTTCCTTATGTCTAGCAGCATGACACTGAATATTTACAGCAACCGGTAATGAAGCAATATGACAGGGGTAACTATTAACTTTTACGGCTATGCAAGTTGTCTCGCCTTTTAATCCCATTGGACCAACACCGAGTTCATTTATTTTTTGGTACAATTCTTTTTCTAATTGAGCATCAATTTCGTTATCAGAATGATCATCTAAATCTCTAAATATCGCAGACTTGGCAAGCTCAGTGACTTTTTCAAAATTACCACCAATACCTAAACCAACAATAATAGGAGGGCAGGCTCTTCCACCGGCATCTTTAATAGTCTTTAACACGAAATCAATAATTCCCTGTTTTCCTTCTGAAGGAGTTAACATTTTCATTGCACTCATGTTTTCACTCCCAGCTCCTTTAGCAGCCATTTTTATAACGAGATAATCATTCATTGCCTGTGCTATGTGAATTATTGCTGGAGCGTTATCTAAGGTGTTTTCTCTTTTCAGAGGATGTCTTACGACTGATTTTCGTAAATAACCTTTAATATAAGCATTTCTAACTGCTTCATTAATAGCATCTTCAATATTGAAGTTTAGAAAAACTTCATTTCCTATTTCAACAAAAAAAACAGCAACTCCAGTGTCCTGACACATTGGAATATTTTCATTTCTAGCGATATCTTGGTTTTCAATTATTTCATTTAGGACGCTTTTTGCAATCGAAGATTTTTCATTTTCCATCGCCAATTTAAGTCTTATGACCATTTTTAAATCAAGGTTAACATTAGCATCTAAAATCATTTTTTCTACAGATTGAACAACAGTGTTACGATTAATAACCTGCATTAAAATCACCTCTTTGATAATTATACCATTGAATAAGATGATTATAAAGAATGGGTTTCCAAAAAATAAAATAAGGATTAGGTATTTCTGTAAAAATTGTCCTCAATTCTTTACTTTTTGATATATTTTGATTATAATCAATATGGGTGAAAAGAATGCATAAAATTAAATTAGTATCCGACAGCACATGTGACTTATCGAAAGAACTGATTCAAAAACATAATATAGATATTATTCCTTTATATGTCAATTTTAAAGATGAATCTTATCTAGATGGGGTTACTTTGACTGTTCCTGACATGTACAAAAAGGTTGATGAGTTGAAGTACTTACCAAAAACCGCTGCTGCTTCTCCTGGGTCATTTGTTGAAGCATTTGAAAAATACACTTCAGAAGGATATGATATCATTTATCTTGGCATCGGCGGTGGTTTTTCTGGAACTCTTCAGAGCGCTAATTCGGCGAAACAAATTGTTGATTCTGATAAAATTCACTTAATCGACTCAGCAAATTTATCCAGCGGATCTGGATTGTTACTACTGAAAGCTGCTAAATTTATCAATCAGGGCGACGATGTCTTAACTGTAGTCAATAAAATTAATGAACTTATTCCAAAAGTCAGAACTCAATTTGTTATAAATACAATGGATTATCTTTATAAGGGCGGACGTTGCAGTGGTGTTGCTGCTATAGCTGGAACTCTATTAAAAATTAAACCAATCATTAAAGTTGTTAATGGAGCAATGACAGTTGGAAAAAAACCTCGTGGACGCATTGAAGCAGGTATCGATGTTTTAATTTCTGAATTTTTAGATCAAAATGATCAAGTAGATAATGATTTTTTAATGATTACGCACTCGATGGCAGATGAATCTGCAAAATATATAAAAAATCAACTTATTGGAAAAACATCAATCAAAGAAATATATGAGACTTATGCTGGTTGTGTTATATCTTCTCATTGTGGACCAGGGTGTATCGGCATTTTATACATTATGAAATAATTTCAAGATAGTAATCGGTTATAAGATTACTTTTTTTGACAACACAATTTAGTTGACAACACAACTAATTTAATGTAGAATTATACTCGCGTTAAGAGGTGATTTAAATGAATAATCAGTATGAGCACATGATAAGAAAATATTTCTTCCGATTTCTTGATGATCGATTAACCCCTTTAGGAGTTTCAGGACCTTTAGGATATTACTTAGTCGAAATCAATAAAAGAAGCAGTATTAAAATGAATCAGCTTGTCGATTTGACGCCATATCATAAATCCCATTCAACAAGAATTGTAACAAAACTACATGAAATGAAACTCATTACTAAAGAAATCGATCCTGAAGATATGCGTGGTTATATTCTTTCAATTACCGATGAAGGTCGAAAAAAAGCGGCTTTGGTAGAAAAGGCTCATCTCGACTGGGTTAATCTTGAAAGTCAAGCATTGACCAAAGAGGAAATAACATTACAGATCAAATTAAGTGAAAAAACTTATTTATTTTTAAAAAATTACTTTGATGAGGGCAAAAAATGAAAAAATTATTTAAATATCTAAAACCCTATTGGTTTGGGGTTTCTATGATGGTGATTTTCGTTGCAATCCAATCCGTCGGTCAATTGCTGCTTCCAGACTTAACTTCATCGATCATTCGAGAAGGAATAAAAGTCGAGGGCGGAATCGACATGCAAGTTATAGTTAAATACGGGTTATACATGCTTGGAGTGACCCTGGCTTCTGGATTGGCAATGATTATCATTTCTTATTATTCTTCAAAAGTATCTACTTCATTTGGTAGAGATATACGTAAAGATATCTTTAAGAAAGTAAGTGAATTTTCCTTAGCTGAATCAGAAAAATTCGGAACATCAACATTGATTACCCGCTCCACTAATGATGTCAATCAAGTCCAAATGCATACAATCATGAGTTTCCGAATGATTCTGTCAATTCCGATACTGATGGTTGGTGGAATTATTCTAAGTCTTCAAAAATCTGTTCGCCTAACATCGGTATTACTTATCGGAATTCCTGCTCTTATCACTTTGGTAGTTATAACTTTTATTTTGGTTATACCTTTATTTAAAGCTATGCAGAAGAAGATTGATAAGCTGACCGTCGTTGGAAGAGAAGCAATCAATGGTGTAAGAGTCATTCGTGCTTTCGGTCAAGGAGATAAAGAGGTAAAAAGATTTAAGGCCGCTAATGATGACCTGACAAACAATAATTTAAAAGCTGGAAGAATTATGTCACTTTTAAATCCGATGGTTAACATCATTTTTAATGTTGTTATTCTTGGTGTAGTGTTTTTGGCATATTCATTAATTCAAACCACAAATGGGTCTAATCCAAATTATGATGATTTAGCAAATTTATATGCAGTTATTCAATATGTAAATATCATTCTTTTTAGTATAATCATGCTCACTATTACGTTTATTAATTACCCTAGAGCTGAAGTTTCAGGAAAAAGAATATCTGAGATTCTTGATACCAAAATTACTGTTACCGATAATGGGAATATAGAGATGAATGTTGATTTTAAAGGAATCATCACTTTTGATCATGTTGATTTTAAATACGCCGATGCAGAAAAAAATGTTTTGGAAGATATTACTTTCGATGCAAAACCAGGTGAAACAATTGCCATTATAGGTTCTACTGGTTCAGGTAAATCAACCATCATAAACCTTATTCCACGATTATTTGATGTATCCAACGGAAAAGTAATGATTGATGGAATCGATGTTAAAGAAATGACTTTAAAACAATTACGATCTTTAATCGGGTTTGTTCCGCAAAATGCAACCTTGTTCACTGGGACTATTGCTGAAAATATCGCATATGGTAAGAGCGACGCCACGTTAGAAGAAATTATTGAAGCCGCAAAAATTGCTCAGGCCCATGATTTCATTGATTCAATTCCTGAAAAATATGATGCAGTGGTCGAACAGGGCGGAGTCAATTTTTCTGGAGGTCAAAAACAAAGATTATCAATTGCACGGGCTATTGTTAGGAAACCCTTAATTTATATCTTTGATGATAGTTTTTCGGCTCTAGACTTTAAAACAGACTCTATTTTAAGAAATAGATTAAAATCAATCACATCCCATTCAACGGTATTGATTGTTGCACAACGAATCGGTACAATTATGGACGCTGATCGAATCATTGTTTTGCAAGAGGGCAGAATTGTTGGAAACGATACCCATAAAAACCTAATGAAAAATTGTGATGTATATCGAGAAATTGCGTTTTCACAACTTTCGGAGGAGGAATTGGCATGAGTACTAATAAAAAATATAATCGTTCAGATAGAAAATCAGCTCCCGGAGGATTTCATGGGCCTATCGGTATGGGAGGAGAAAAACCCAAGAATTTTAAAAAAACCAGTGCTCGACTAATTCAATATTTAAGACCACATCAATTTAAATTGCTTTTAATGGTTATTTTTTCAGTCCTAGTGACGTTAATCGGTGTTATTGCTCCTGATTATTTACGTACAATCATAAACACTCTCCAAAAGGTCATAAACGGTGAATTATCGAATGATTCTTTAGATGAAGTTCAAACGATATTTTTATTACTGATTGGTATCTATGTCTTCCGGTTTATTCTTGATACCATTTCTGCATTATTAGGAAACTATGTTTCTAATACTGTAGGAAAACAAATGAGAAATGAACTTAGAGACAAATTAGAAAGATTACCGATGAGATTTTTTGATGAATCAAAAACAGGCAATATTTTGTCAATTTTCTCGAATGATGTCGAGACAGTAGCAAATTCACTTCAGCAAAGTCTTATCTATATCATTACTAGTTTCTTAACGATTGTCGGAGTATTAGTGATGATGTTCAGAATTTCCTGGCAGCTGACGATAATAGCTTTGGTTGCTTTACCGCTTTATGTCTTTTCAACGTCATTTATCGCTAAGAAATCACAAAAGAAATTTAAACGTCAACAAGAAGAACTCGGTAACCTAAATGGTTATATTGAAGAGATATTCACCGCTCATAAGGTCGTCAAATTATTTGGACGAGAAAATGAAACTCTCGATGAGTTTCAAACCATAAATAATACTCTTTCTAATGAATCAAGAGGAGCTCAATTTATTTCAGGTTTGATTCGTCCAATTATGGAATTTATCTCAAATATTGGATATGTACTTGTAGTTGTTGTAGGTGGAATTTTAACTGGGACAACAAATCCATTACTTATCGGCGATATCACTATCTTTGTCACCTACCAAAAAAGTTTTGTCAATCCTATTCTTAATATTGCATCGCTAATCAATACCTTACAATCGACAATTGCAAGTGCTGAACGTGTTTTTAATCTTTTAGATAAACCTGAAGAGGTTACTGAACTTAAAGTCGATAAGATTGATTTAGATAAATTTGAAGGTAATGTTCAATTTAAAGATGTAAGTTTTTCTTATACAGAAGAGCAAAAATTAATTGAACATCTTTCCATTGATGTCTCTTCTGGAAAGCAAATCGCAATTGTTGGACCTACCGGTGCAGGGAAAACAACTTTAGTCAATCTATTAATGCGTTTTTATGAAATACAAAATGGAATGATAACGATAGATGGAGTACAATATAGCGATATCCCAAGAAAAGATTTACGACGTCTATTCGGAATGGTTCTTCAGGATACTTGGTTGTTCGCAGGTACAATTCAGGAAAATATTGCCTTTGGAAAAGACAATGCAACGCTTGAAGAAGTCAAGGAAGCTTGCCGACAGGCTCATGTTGATCATTTTATTGAAACGTTACCAGAAGGATATCAAACCGTACTGAATGAAGATGCATCTAATTTAAGTCAGGGACAGAAGCAATTGCTGACAATAGCAAGAGCGATTCTTTTCAATCCGAAAATAATGATTCTTGACGAAGCTACTTCATCGGTTGACACTAGAACCGAAGCCTACATTCAAAATGCAATGAAGTTTATCATGGAGGATCGTACTTCATTTGTCATTGCTCACCGTTTATCAACAATCAAAAATGCAAATTTGATTCTTGTAATGAATGAAGGTAAAATAGTTGAACAAGGTAATCACCATGAACTTTTAGAGAAAAAAGGCGTATATTTCGATTTATATAACAGCCAATTCTCGAACCCAATGATTTAAGAGGATAAAAATCCTCTTTTTTCTTTTTATAAAATGATTAATTCATGTATAATAGATATAAGATTTACATTGAATTTTAGAGGATGGTTTATAAATGTTGAAAGTAGGATTAATTTCCCTGGGTTGTGCTAAAAACCTAGTTGATTCAGAAATGATATTGGGTATGGTTCAAAAAGGGGGATTAGAAATTGTCCAATCTCCTGAAGAAGCAGACTTAATTATAATCAATACCTGTGGTTTTATTGAAGATGCAAAAAAAGAAAGCATTTCTACAATAAAAGAAATGCATGGTTATCAAAAAAAACTGATTGTCGCCGGCTGTTATGCTGAAAGATATAAAACAAAATTAGAAAGAGAAATGCCTTTCATTGATCGTGTAGTAACTTTAAAAGATTATCCTCGTTTTGGCGATATTATTAAATGTGTTATTCACGACGACTCACTTAAATTTGGACCGATGGATTATCAAAATCGAATCTTAGCTACTTCTCACATTTCTCCTTATCTTAAGATATCTGACGGTTGTGATAATCGATGTACTTATTGTGCGATTCCATTAATTCGCGGAGGATTTAGGAGTCGTAGAATAGAGGAAATAGTCAAAGAAGCTGAGATATTAGTTAAGAACGGAGCGAAAGAAATAAATATTATTAGTCAAGATACGACAAGATTCGGTTCGGACTACTCTAACGATCATAAAAGCCTATTGCCTGATTTAATTCGAAAAGTTTCAAGAATTGAAGGATTAATTATGGTCAGGATTCTCTATTTATATCCAGATGAAATAACCGATGAATTGCTTCTTGAAATTAAGGACAATCCCAAAGTAGCTCATTATTTCGATATTCCAATTCAACATATATCTTCTCCAATTTTGAAGAAAATGAACCGAAGAGGAAATAAAGAATACCTGATTAATCTTTTTAATAAAATCAGAACAATGATGCCTAATGCAGTTTTACGTACAACATTAATTGTTGGATTCCCGGGCGAAACCGAAAATGACTTTGAAGAATTAAGAATATTTGTTCAAGAGCAGGAGTTTGATCGATTAGGTGTATTTGCATATTCCAAAGAAGAAGATACCCCAGCCTTTAGTTTCGAAGATCAGATTTCTGATGATATCAAAAATAATCGGCTGGATCAGATAATGAAAATCCAGAAACGAATTGCAGCAAAAAAGAATAAAGGACAAATCGGAACTGTTCACCGTACTATAATTGAAGCATTTGATGAAACTTCACATTTTTATTATGGAAGAAGTTATGCATTTGCTCCAGATGATATCGATGGATATATCGTTTTTCAATCAAAGACCAGTCACGAAATCGGTGATGATGTCCTTGTTAAGATTACTTCGAACTATGGCTATGATCTCATTGGCGATGCTATTTGAGATAGAATCGAGGATACTATGTTTTTAATTTTACTTCTTAAGGGATTTCTCATTGGGATAGCCTTTATCATTCCTGGAGTCAGCGGAGGAACGATGGCTATCTATTTGGGAGTATATGATAAACTTTTATATTCAATTACTCACGTCTTTAAAGAATTTAAAAAAAGTATCGTATTTTTATTTCCGTTATTTATAGGTCTTTTTTTATCTATTGTCCTTTTAGCTAAACTATTAGGCTGGCTAATGAGTCTTAACTCCGTAATTACATTATCATTTTTCATTGGGCTGCTTCTTGGAGGAATTCCTTCGCTTTATGAAAAAATTAAAGATACTCATAAAGGTATTTCAAGTATCATTTCATTTTCAGTCAGTTTCATCATAGTCTTATTATTGCTCATTGGAAAGATGTTAAACGAATCGTCAGTCTTTCATACCTTTGATTTTTCCATAGGCATTTATTTGCTTATATTTGTTCTGGGTTTATTATCTGCAGCAACAATGGTTATTCCTGGTGTATCTGGTTCTGCTTTATTAATAACCCTTGGTTTCTACACGGTAATAGTTACCGATGTTATAGGTAATATTCTCGATTTTTCCATGTTAGGATACAATTTGCAGGTACTCATACCTTTTGGATTAGGTGCAGTGATTGGTGTGTTTTTAATTAGTAAAGCAATCGAAATAGCTTTAAAAAAATTCTTTGTTCAAACGTATAGTGCAATTATAGGATTTATCATTTCTTCAGCAATTGTTATCTTTTTTGAAATGGCTGATCAAAAATCGGCTTTGGATTTCAAGGACCAAATCCCCGTTTATAAAGAATTTTTCTCATATATCCAAGGTAATTTATTATCAGTATTATTTGGATTAATAGCAATTGCAGTCGGCTTTTTTGCAGCACGAAAATTAGTTAAAATTGATCGGTTGTTTGCTCATGGTCAAATTAAAAACAATTGATGCGAAGAATTTCATGACGAAGACAGGTCTTGGTCATGATTTTGTATGTAATCCATATGGCGGATGCGAGCATGGATGTTTGTATTGCTATGCACAAACAATGCCTAGTTACTTAAGTCGGGTAGATAAATGGGGAACTTATGTCGATATAAAAAAGTATCCCAATTATAATATTCCTAGAAATACTGGATCTAAATCTCTGATTTTCTCTTCAATGACGGATGCATATCAACCCATTGAAGCTACAATTAAAAATACCCAGACGATACTCAATAATATTTTTGAGAGTAATCTGCAAGTTTCATTCTTAACAAAATCAGCCCTAATAACTAGAGACATCAATCTTTTTCAGCAAATGAAATCAGTTGAAATCGGCTTTAGCATTGCAACAAATGATTATTGGGCATCAATATTTGAACCAAAAGCCAGTAAGCCTTCTGAACGTATTGAAGCTTTAAAAATACTCCATCAAACAGGAATTAGAACTTATGTGTTTATTAGCCCAATCATTCCTTTCGTCACTAACGTATTCGAAATAATTGATTCTGTAAAACCCTATGTTGATTACTTTATGTTTGATAAACTAAATTTGAAAGACATCAATAACAAAAAAAGAATATTTCAGGTTATACAGCATCAACTTCCGAATAAATACAATGAGTTTGTTGAAATATTCGAAACAAGTAAGCAGGATTTCTATGTCAATTTAAAAAATGAAATTGAATCATATATCAAGAAAGAAAACCTTAGTGTCCACTATTTATATTAAAGGTGATATATAATGATTAAAATCAAAGATATCGATTATTTGTATAGCGAATTAGTATCTAATAGAAGGTTTTTGCATGAAAATCCTGAAATTGGATTTAATCTTCCCAACACTCAAAAGTATGTTATTCAGAGATTACAGGAATATGGAATCTCTGATATTGTAAAAGTTGGTCAGTTCTCTGCGGTTGCGACAATAAAAAACGGGAATGGGCCAATCATAGGGCTCCGAGCCGACATGGATGCCTTGCCGATGAAAGAGGAATCAGACAATATTACTTATTGTTCAAAGAACCCTAATACAATGCACGCATGCGGTCATGATGCACATACCGCTATTTTATTATCTGCTGCACATTATTTATATGCCCATTTAAATGAATGGAACGGAACTGTGAAACTTATCTTTCAAGAAGCTGAAGAAGGACCTGTTCCAGGTGGTGCACATGCAATCGTTCAGAGCGGAGTCGTTGACGATGTTCAAGTGTTTTTTGGCTTACACTGCGCTCCTAATTTAGAAGTGGGAACATTCTCAATTAAAAGTGGAGAAGCGATGGCTTCAGCAGATACTTTTAAAATTGTATTGATTGGTAAAGGAGCACATGCAGCATTTCCTCATCTTGGAATTGATCCAATCATCATGCTTGCAGAAACAGTTCAGGCGATTCAAACAATTCCGTCAAGAATTATTAATCCTACCGATAACTGTGTTATTACAGTTGCTCAAGTTCATGCTGGCACAACGCATAACATTATTCCTGAATCCGCCATTATGGAAGGTACAGTAAGAACATTTTCAGCCTCGGTCAGAGAAAAGATAATTAATGAAATTGAAAAAATTATCAAATCAATCACAGAACGGTATGGTGGAAAATACCAATATGAGTATATTAGGGGATATGATCCTCTTATCAATCAAACTGGACCTACTGACTATTTGAAAAATATTGTCAGACAGTCATTTGGTAACGATGCTCTAATTGCTCAGGATAAAGCCACCATGGGTGCTGAAGATTTTTCTAAATATATTATTCATAAAACCGGTGCTTTTGTATGGTTAGGAACTTCTGGTTCAGCTGATACCAATTATGGGCTTCACCATCCCCGTTTTAACATAGATGAAAAAGCTTTGTTATATGGAACTGCTTTAATGATTAATTTGGTTACTAACAATCAAAATATAAAGGAGATATTATAATGATCTTAATTAAAAATGCTTTGTTAGTCAGTATGAAAGACATTAATTATGAAATCAAAGATATTTTAATTGAAGGAACAAAAATCAAAAAAATAGGCAAAATTAATGCAAATGATTTTGCCGATATTACGATTATTGATGCTGATAAAAGATATGTTACACCTGGAATTGTTGATCCGCATTGTCATATCGGAATTTTTGAAGAAGCTATTGGATTTGAAGGTGCGGATGGTAATGAAATGACAAATCCGGTTTACCCTGAACTTCGTGCAATTGATGCCATTAAACCACAAGATGTAGCTTTTCAGGAAGCCCTGGAAGCTGGCATTACAACTGTTGCTACCGGACCAGGCAGTGCAAATGTAATCGGTGGTACTTTTTGTGTTATGAAAACTTATGGAAAAACAATCGACGACATGATTATTGTCGAAGAATCTTCAATGAAAATGGCTTTAGGTGAAAATCCTAAAAGGGTATATAATGGTAAAAATCAATCTCCTTCAACCAGAATGGCATCTACCGCTTTAATTCGTGATGCTTTAATTAAAGCAAAAGAATATAAAGGAAAAATCGACAAATACAACCAAGACGTTCAAAGTGGTAAAGAGACTTCAAAGCCAGAGTTTAATATGAAATGGAATTCTTTGATGCGTGTTTTTGATGGATTTCCGGTCAAGATACACGCTCATCAACAAGATGACATTGTTACCGCAATTCGAATTATTGAGGAATTTGGTCTTAATGCCACAATTGAACATGCTACTGAAGGTCATCTGATTGCAGACTACCTAAAGGAACATCATCAACGGGTTATCATCGGTCCAACGTTAGGCTCTAAATCAAAATATGAACTACGCAACAAAACTTTTAAAGCAGGAAAGATATTACACGATTCTAAAATCGAATTTGCAATCATGACTGATCACCCAGTGATTCATCTTGCTAACGCATTAACTCAAGTTGGTATATTTGTGAGGGAAGGATTGCCTGAATTAGAAGCACTGAGAGCAGTAACCATTAACGCTGCAAAGATAAATGGCGTTGACCATCTTGTGGGGTCAATAGAAGAAGGCAAAGATGCAGATATTGTTATTTGGAACAATCATCCGCTTCATTATTTAACGAAAACAAACTATGTCATAGTTAATGGGAATATTGTTTTTCAACAATAAAAAAAAGCGCAGATCTCTGCGCTTTACTTATTAGTTACGATTCATTTTCTTATAAGCTACTTGATATTTTGAGATTAGATTAATGGCTTCTTCCCGAGAATAGTAGTCGAGAACAACGACATCATGTCCAGGTTGTAACTCTTTATATGTTCTAAAAAATAATTTAATTTCTCTTAACTGCAGTTCTTGAATATCAGAAATATCATTGATATGATTAAATCTCGGATCAGCATCAACGACTGCAATGATTTTTTCATCATGTTCTCCCGAGTCATACATATCAAGATAGCCAACAATTCTAGCATCGACTATGCACCCTGGGAATGTTTGTGTTGTTGCTAATACTAAAATATCAAGAGGGTCTCCATCTTCCGCAAGAGTTTCTTCAATAAAACCATACTCTGCAGGATAGGTCATTTTAGAATATAAAACCCGATTAAGCTTAATACGATTTTTCTTTTTATCAACTTCGTATTTGTTTTGCGTTCCCATTGGGATTTCGATAATTGCTTCAACTACTTTTGTCATTTTATTTCCCCTCTCAACTCTTATAAAATTATATATTATCAATTCTTTTTTTACAATAGGGTACAATGATTGTTTTTTGTTAACTTACAGTTGCATTTTCAAAATTTGTGATAAAATATTATATACAGAGGTGTTAACTTAATGAATATACTATCTGATTTATTATTTTTTCGTTTCTTTGCAATGACTACTTTGACTAAAATTGTTTTAATCGTCATCGGAATTATTGTCGCTATTTCATCCATTTTATTTTTATTGCGTTCACGAAATAAAGGTCATGAAAAATCCAAAATCCCAGTGATTGATCAGCCTTTAATTGATGAAATTATCGAATATCTTGGAGGAATTAACAATATCACTTCAGCTTCAATTGACGGTGCAAGAATTAGTATAAAAGTTAAAACTTCATCTTTATGTCAGCTTGAAAAAATAAAAGCAATGGGAGCATTAGGAATATTTGTGACAGGATTAACAATAAAGATGATGCTGCCATACGATTCATCAAATTTAATTCATCAGATAAACCACATGATAAAGGGGGAGAATTAAGATGATTGAAGCAAAATTCAAAATAACGTATTCACATGGAATGCATGCAAGACCAGCAACCATGATTGTCAGTAAAGCTACTTCATTTGAATCGAAAATGATTTTAGAATATAATGATGTTCGCGTTCCGCTTAAATCGATAATGGGCGTCATGTCTTTAGCGATTCCGCAGAATGTGAACTTTAAAATCACATTTGATGGTGAAGATGAAAATGCTGCTTTTGAAGCAATTCAAAGAACGATTAATGATATCAATGCAATGAAATAAGACATCCAAATGGATGTCTATTTTTTTCTTCCAAGACCAATAATCTGCTTACTTTTTTCTACTTTGCGATATGCAACTTTCGATGCAATATCTCTTCCTCGATCTAAAATTGAGTCAAGTTCACCCGAATCAATCACTTCACGGTATTTTACTTGCAGTTCGTTGATTTTTTCAGCGACTAACTCTGCTAAATCATTTTTAAAATCAGAATACCCTTTATTTTGATAGTTCATAACAATTTTATCAATTGGTGTATCTGACAGAACCGAGTAGATAGATAAAAGATTTGCAATGCCAGGCTGATTATCTACATCGTATTGTACAATCCCGATTGAGTCGGTGACTGCCGATTTAATTTTCTTTTTTATGACTGAAAGGTCGTCTAATAAAGCAATATATCCTTTAGAGTTGTCATCAGATTTACTCATTTTTTTTGAAGGATCTTGCAAATCCATGATTCTAGCACCGATTTTAGGGATTATCGGTTCAGGCACTTTGAAAAATTCACGGCCATATCGATTATTAAATCTCATAGCAATATCTCTCGTTAATTCTACATGTTGTTTTTGATCATCACCAACTGGAACATAATCTGCATCATATATTAAAATGTCGGCCGCCATTAAAGCGGGATAGGTAAATAAAGCAGAAGTAAGTCCGCTTTCACCCTTTTTAATTTTATCCTTATACTGCGTCATACGTTCTAATTCGCCCATTTGAGTATAACACTGCAGAAGATATCCTAGTTCAGCATGTTCCTTAACCTCAGATTGAATAAATAATACTGTTTTTTCAGGATTTAATCCTGCTGCTAAATACATAGCCGCGATATCTCTTGTTCTTCGGCGTAACTCCTGAGTTTCCTGAGGGACGGTTATTGCATGCAAATCAGCAATAAATAGATAAAACTCATCATCAGGCATGCTTTTCTGCATTTCAACGAATCGTTTAATCGCTCCTATATAATTTCCTAAGGTTAATTCTCCAGTAGGTTTAATTCCTGATAATACTCTTTTCATATCAATTCCTCCTAAATAAAAAAAGTCGTCCTCAAATAAGGACGACTATAAATAACCGTGGTACCACCTTTGTTCTGAATTAAATCAGCACTTATATCCTTAACGCGGATTAACGGATGTGATTAGCATCTCTCATCGGTCCATTCAATACACTTCGTCATTTGGTTCACACTCACCCAAATTCACTGAATACGCTTGATGTATCTACTCTTCCGAGTCCATGATTTAAAATTTACTGTATTATAGCACGCTTATTCGCCAAGTTCAATAGCTAATTGATTAACTAATTCTGATAATCGGTTAGATACTGCGACAAAAGCGTCTTTCTGTGTTAAATCGACTCCAGCTTCTTTAAGCTGTTCAACTGGGAATTTACTTCCGCCGGATTTTAATAACCCAATGTATTTATCAAAAGCTCCTTCAACATTGTTTTTAACGTCTTCATATATTTTTAAAGAAGCAGCAAAACTAGTAGCATATTGATATACATAGAATGGAGTATAGAATAGATGCGGTATGTAAGCCCAGACGAATTGTTTAACTTCTTCAGTAGTAATATCTAAATCGTAGAATTCTTTGTACAAATTAATCATAATTCCACTCAAAACGTCAGCAGTTATGGGTTGATCATTTTCAATCAATTTATGTGCTTCAAGTTCATACAATGCGAACAGAGTTTGACGGTAAAAGGTAGACATGATGTCGTCTATTGCACGTTGTAATAATGCAATTCGATCGTTTTTTGAAGCGTTGCTATTTTTAATTATATAATCTAGCAAATTATGTTCGTTGAACGTTGAAGCAACTTCAGCAACAAATATTGTATAGTCCTGCAATGTAGATGGTTGACCTTCAGCGGCATACATTGAGTGCATTGAATGTCCAGCCTCGTGAGCGACTGTAAATACATCACCGAGGGTTTTTGCATAGTTTAAAAGGATGTAAGGGTGTAAGTCAGGCATTGAAGAAGAATATGCTCCCGAACGTTTTCCATCTGATTCAAACACATCTACGAAACCATCTTTTAGGACTTCGCGAGCTTTATCCTGGAAATCTTTTGGGAAATGAGTAATTGAATTAAAAAACAAAGTTTTAGCTTCTTCATATTCATATTCCTTATCGCTTTGTACTAATTCAAGAAAACGGTCGTAAGTGTGATAAGTTTCAAGCCCCAAAGCCTTTTTGCGAAGTTGAATGTATTTTTTTACAGGGGCAGTTGTTTCTTTTGCGACTTGGGTAAGTGAATAATAGACTTCAACAGGAATGGCATTATTGAATAAATAACTTTCAACTGAGGTCTGATAATTCCGAGCTTTCATCAAAGCAAAATCGGCTTCAAGAACGGTTTTATATATATTAGCATAGGTGTTTTTATGAACATCATAATATGAAAAAACAGCATTGAATATTTCTTCACGTTCTTTAGGACTTTTACTCTTTTGAATATATGCGCGGTAATTTGAATTGGTAATGGTTACAATTTCACCATTATCAAGCATAACATCAGAATTTTCTAAGTCAGCGACTGAAAGTGAACTATATAATTCACGTCCTGAGGAAGCAATTCGATTAAAATTAGCTAAAAGAGCTTCAGATTTGTTATCAAGTATGTGTTCTTGACGTCTAAATAATTTTTCGAAACCGAAAATAAATTCATGAAGTTCAGGATGATTGTTCGCATATCTTAAAACAGTTTCTTTTCCAATGGAAATTAATTCTGGTTCTTCAAATGAGCAAGTCTCACTTAGTTTTGCGAAACCAATTTGCACCATTTGAAGTTGTTTAGCATTTTCAAGATCTTTTTTGTTTAAATCGCTTTTCAGCGAAGCATATTGATATGCCCTTAAACCAATAGCTGTTAATTGTTTTTGCAATTGATAATATTCTACAAATTTTTGTTCATCATGAAGATGGCCTTTATATAAACCCAGTTTATCAATAATATCCATCGTTGTTTTCAACGCCTTATTGAAATCCTCTTGATTATTAAATAAGTATGATAAATCCCATTTCATATTATTACCTCCATAAACATATTAATATAATTATATCATATTTTCAGAAAATGTTTTTAATAATAGTATCCTTGTGATATAATTATAATGCTGAAAGCGAGGGATATTTAATGATAACTCTATATACTAGCTCGAGTTGCTCGTCTTGTCGTAAAGCAAAAAAATGGCTCGAAGAAAATCGTATTCCTTTTAAAGAAAAAAATATCGTTGGGATTCGCTTAACACGCGATGATATCATCAATATGTTAAAGTTTTCGGAAAATGGGTTTGAAGACATTATTTCAACTCGTTCTAAAATATTCAAAGACAATAATTTAGAGACTGAAGAAATGCGTTTTGGTGAACTTGCAGATTTTATCATCGATAATCCAACGATTTTAAAACGACCGATTATTGTCAATGACAAAATTATGCAAACAGGATATAATGAAGATGAAATTCGAGCATTCATTCCAAGAAAATTTCGTGATCAAGTTAAGTGTGATGAATGTATGGATGATTGCGAATATAAAAATTGCTTAAAAGAAGCGATGAAGAACGCAAAAAAAGTAAGAGCATTATAAAGTTTAGAAGAAGATGGTTCGCCATCTTTTTTATTTGATGATTAACTGCTGTTGAAAACGTTTTAGTAATATCATTCAGTTGATAAAAAGAAACAAATATCGTAAAATATAAGAGTAAAAAGATTTATCTTAAAAATCTATAGGAGGATTAAAATGTCAGTAAAAGTAGCTATTAATGGTTTTGGTCGTATTGGCCGTCTTGCTTTTCGTCTTATGTTTGGAAATCCGGAATTTGAAATCGTTGCTATCAATGATTTAACCGATGCCCAACAATTGGCTTATTTATTAAAATATGATTCAAGCCAAGGAAGATATGACAAAGAAGTAAAATTTGAAGGAACCGACTTAGTGGTTGATGGTGTAAAAATCCCTGTATACGCCATGAAAAATCCAATTGAACTTCCATGGAAACAACATGAAGTTGATGTTGTCTTAGAATGTACTGGATTCTTCACTTCAAGAGAATCAGCTCAAGCTCATATCACTGCCGGAGCAAGAAAAGTAGTAATCAGTGCCCCTGCAAAAGAAAAAGATGTTCCAACAGTAGTTTATGGTGTTAACGAAAACACGTTAACAGGATCAGAAACTA
Source organism: uncultured Caryophanales bacterium (assembly GCA_937928185.1). Classification (GTDB taxonomy): domain Bacteria; phylum Bacillota_I; class Bacilli_A; order Izemoplasmatales; family Hujiaoplasmataceae; genus UBA5603. Next base: position 24,962 of record CALEZX010000040.1, on the reverse strand, counting down.
TTTTATCAGCGGCTTCTTGTACAACAAACTGCTTAGCACCAATCGCTAAAATTCTTGATGATAATTTTGGTATTGTTAAGGGTTTTATGACTACTGTTCACGCTTATACAAATGACCAAGCAACTTTAGACGGACCACATAAAGCCGGAATCTTCTCAAGAAGAGGACGTGCTGCTGCTTCTAATATCGTTCCTGCTTCAACTGGTGCTGCTAAAGCCATTGGTTTAGTTTTACCAAGATTAAAAGGAAAAATGGACGGAATCGCTCTTCGTGTTCCGGTAGTAACTGGTTCAGTTGTTGACTTAGTAGTTGAATTAGATAAAAAAGTGACTGAAGCTGAAGTTAACGCAGCTGTAAAAGCCGCTCAGTCTCCAACTGTAGGATATACAGAAGATCCAATCGTTTCAAGCGATGTTATCGGCATTACTTTCGGAACTTTATTTGATTCATTAAGCACAAAAGTTATGGAAGTCGATGGCAAACAAATGGTTAAAGTTATTTCTTGGTACGACAATGAAATGTCATTTACTGCTCAAATGGTTCGTACTTTGAAACATTTCTCTGAATTAATCTAAATAAGTGATTTTTTAAAAGCATCCGTCGGGATGCTTTTTTATCAAAAAGGTGTATATGGAACTATTTAATTCGTTAATTGATAATTATCAAACTTTTATATCGGAAAATGCTTGGTTGGCAATTATTGCAACCTTTCTTTTGCCGTTGATAGAGGCAATTATCCCTACTTTACCTTTAGCAGCCATTATTGGTATTAATCTTGGGGTGATGTCTCAGGCATTTGGATCAAGTACTGGTATTTTCTTAACAATTTTCTTCTCTGTAGCAGGATCTTTTTCTGGTATGTTCATGATTTTTTTAGTGATACGGAAAACATTAGCTGAAAAATTTTCTGAAAAAGTTGAAAATAATGAAATAGGTCGTAAATTTCTCAATATAGCCCATGGTAATAATATTGGAATGATGATGGTTTTTCTTGCTAATCCGTTTATGCCCAGTTCAATTCTAAATTATGCTTTGTCATTCACTAAGATTAGAACAAAATCATACATTTGGATGAACTTAATTTCAAGATTAATCATCATGTCATTTTTTGTTTTCCTAGGTAGCCTTTTTGATATTCATAACCATCCGATAAATGTAATTTGGTTATCTTTGGCTTATGCTTTGGTATTTCTTATATTATTTGTAATTAAAAAGAAAAAAAATAGTAAATAATAGAATGATAAAATCATAACCCATAAATGGGTTATTTTTTTTATTTGTAATAATAGTTGACATTTTATACTATGTAATATATAGTATTATGTGTAAGGAGGTATATGATGGATATTCAATTAAAAAAAGGTTTTCTCGAAATACTCGTCTTAGCTTCTTTAAAAAATGAAGATTCGTATGGTTATCGTATCATTCAAGACGTCTCAGAAATTATTGAGATATCAGAATCTACATTATACCCAATCTTAAAACGTCTTGAGGTGCAGGATTATGTTTCGACTTATACGACCGAATATAATTCGAGGTTAAGAAAATATTATAAAATTACTAAACGAGGTTTGACGAAAATTAAGGAATCAGAATCAGATTTTAATGAAATAAAAAAAATATATGAGTTTATTTTAAAGTAGGGGGAAATATGAATAAATATGAATTTTTATATAAATTAAATAAAAATTTGCTTTCATATTCTGTTCGTGAACGCGAAGAGATAACGCATTATTACGATGAGTTGATTCAAGATGCAATCGATAATGGAGAAACTGAAGAAGAATTTATCAACCGGCTAGGAAGTATTGAAACGATTATTAGGACGATAAAAAAAGATGATACTTTTATTGATAATGTAAAGGAAAAAAAGAACTTTGAACTGAAAAAAGTCTTTAGTATTACTTCAAAAGTCATTGGATATGCAATATATATCTTATTGGTTATCGTTATTGCTAGCGTTGCTTTTTCATTCGCTACATCAGGAGCTTCTTTGTTTGTAATCGGAGCTACAAAATTAGTTGTTGGTATTAAAAATTCAGTTTCGGGCATGAGTATATTAATGTATCTCGGTAATATCTTGCTTGGGTCGGGATTATTACTATTAGGCATATATGGGTTTATTTGGTTAGTTAAGCAGTCTAAAAACAAACTTGAAAAACTGCTTGAATGGATTCAGGAATTTTTCAATAAACGAGGAGAAGAAAAATGAGAAAAATTATAGGAATTACATTGTTATTGGTGTTTTTAGGAGTTCTTTTTACAGTTATTGGTTTTTTACTCAGCGATGATACAGACTTTACAATTTTTGAGCGGCCGGTTTATACTTTAAAGGAAATAACTCATGAAGCATCAGAAATAAAGGATTTTTACATTATTCTCGACAATCGAGAAGTTAATATTATTCCCTCAGAAAATGATCAGATTGTTATTACATATTATGAATCAGAATACGATTGGTTTGAAGTGGAAAATGATGAAGATCAACTAAAAATTATTAATCGGACAAAATGGTTTCTTGGCATCTCGTGGGGAATATTTAATTTAGGTGTCGACTATACAAAAGTAGAAATCCAATTACCACTATCAGTTCTTGATTACGCTCTTGATATTAGAACCTCTAATGGAAGAATTAATTTAAATGATCTTGTCCAACTAAAAGAATTAAAACTAATTTCATCAAACGGAACAATATCAGTCAATGATGTATATGTTACAGATTATTTTAAATTAGATACTTCAAACGGAAAAGTACTTATGAACGATGTTTCTTGTGACGTAATCATGAACATACATACCTCTAATGGTGAAATTAATATTGATAAACTAGCAGCCGATAATATTAAAGCTAGTACTTCGAATGGGTCAATTACACTTAAAATCATTGGTCAATATGAAGATTACCGGATAGAAATGGAAACATCAAATGGAACAAACTATATTGATGGTGAAGAAAAAAATGATTCAGTTTATAATCCCTCTCTATCGAAATTAATCAATCTAGATACTTCGAACGGGTCAATCCGACTTAGTTTTATCGATTAAATACTTTATTTATCAATTAAATAAAAGGGTTTGTCTTTTAATTTAAGATGAACCTTTTTTTATCAATAATTGTATGCTGCTTTACTTTTCACAAACGCCATAATGTGATATAATAAAAAAATAAGACCAATCTAAAAGGAGTCAAATATGGAAGAAATTCGCTATATAAACAGAAGAAAAAATCTTGTCAACGAAATAGAAGATCGTTCAGTAGTTATATTGTATTCACAAGAAGCTCCGCATAAAACAACGGATCAATATTATCCATACGAAATTAATCGTAATTTTTATTATTTAACCGGACTAAAAAGATCGAACTTTCTTTTAGTTATTCAAAAAGATGGTAAAAATTATTTTGAGTATCTGTTTATAGAAGAAGCTACTGACTATTCAGATAAATGGTTAGGCAAAAGACTGACAAAGACCGAAGCTTCATCAATATCCGGTATTGAAGAAAAAAATATCTTTTTTATCGAACAATTCGATCTTTTTCTTCACCAAAACGTCTTATCATCCCAAAGAAAAGCGGTTGCTAAAACCCCGAAAATTATTTATCTAGATTTATATCGTCATAAACCATATCAAATTCCGGTTTCATTAACTAAATTTGAAACTATATTTAAGTCATATCCAGAAATTTCTATCCGTAACGTTAATGAATTTCTTGACTTAATGAGAATGTATAAGGATGATTATGAAATCAAACAAATAGAAAAAGCTATCAGTTATTCTAAAGTCGGAATCGAAGCTATTTTATCTGTTGCCACTCCAGGAATTAATGAACGATCAATTTTAGCTATGTATGAGTATGCTTTGAAATCACATGGAAGTGAAGGTAATTCGTTTAATCCAATAGTTGCTTCAGGAGGAAATGCTACGACATTACATTACGAAGAAAATAATCAGGATGCAAACGATGGTGATCTGGTTTTGTGCGATTTAGGTGCTTTAGCAGGCCCATATGCTTCAGATATTACCAGAACTTTTCCGGTTAATGGAAAGTTTACTAATCGCCAAAAACAAATATACGAATTAGTATTATCGGTTAATAAAGCCTGTATCAATTTTGTTAAACCCGGAATCCTAATGAGCGAGTTAAATCAATATGCTCGACAATTGCTCGCAGATGGGGCTATGAAATTAGGAATTATAAATACTCCGGAAGAAGTATCAAAATATTACTATCATAATGTTAGCCACTATCTTGGTCTAGATGTCCACGATGTTGGTACATACTTAATCCCATTAAAAGCTGGAGTTGTACTTACTATTGAACCTGGTTTTTACATTGAAGAGGAGAAAATTGGAGTACGGATTGAAGATAATGTTTTAGTCACTGAAACAGGATCAATAAATCTTTCTTCTTCGATTATTAAGGAAATTCATGAAATTGAAGCTTTTATGAAAAAATAGTTTTGCTTGAAAGGATGATGCTTTTTGAATTATATTGAAGGCATAATAAAGTCCTATCTGTTCTACAATGAAACAAACGCTTATTCTGTAATTAAAATAGAGATTACAGATACCAATGAACCTGAATTAGTTTTTTATGAACCCACGATAGTAGTTTGTGGGTTTTTTCCTAAATTAGAAACGTCAAACAAATATCGTTTTTATGGTAACATGAAAAGTCATCCAAAGTATGGAACACAGTATGAATCCAATCGTTTTGAAAAAATCATGGATAATACATATGAGGGTTTAATCGATTATTTATCAAGTGGGATAGTTAAAGGAATTGGACCAAAAACTGCAAAAAGGATTATTGATACTTTAGGACTTGATGCCCTCGATAAAATCGCAAATGATTCAAGCGTTCTAAATGCAGTTCCAAAATTAAACAAGAAGAAGATAACTGAAATTCATAACTCGATTATTGATAATCGAATGATGGAATCTACATTGGTTTGGTTATATGGATTCCAGATATCGCCTAAAATGTCAATGAGGATTTTTCAGCGATACGGGCTCAGAACGATTGATAAAATTCAAGAAAACCCCTATATTTTAATCGATGAAGTCGAAGGAATCGGATTTAAAAGAGCGGATGAAATAGGGCTGAAGATGGGCTTTTCCTTCGATAACCCCCTCCGTATATCCGCTGTTATTTATTACCTTCTTCAAGAGTATGCAAATAAATATGGTGATACCTATGTTGTTCGAAATAAATTGATTGAATATACGTATTCATTTTTAAAAATCGACGACGATATTTACGTCAGTCAGGACTTGATTGAATCAATGATTGAGCAAATGGCAAAGGAAAAAAGGATAACCGTTTTAGATCAAAAAATAGGATTATCAAACCTATATCAGTCAGAAAACAATATCGCAAATAATATAAAAATTCTAAATAACCGTGGTAAAGAAGACAATAATCCCATCGTTATCAATAATGCAATTGATGACTTCGAAAAGTTTTATTCTATATCATATACTAGTAGCCAACGTGAAGCTATTTACCAAGCGCTTACGAACTCCATTTCGATTATTACCGGAGGTCCTGGTACAGGAAAGACCACGGTTGTTAAAGGAATCGTCAATGTTTATCTGTCTTTACATTCCGGTGATAAATTGATAAAAGATAAGATTAAACTGGCTGCGCCTACCGGCAAAGCTGCAAAACGTTTGTCTGAGGCTACTGACTTACCGGCGATAACTATTCATCGCTTGCTCGGTTACGATTACACAGGTCATTTTAGCTATGATGAGTATAATACTATAGACGCAAAACTAATCATCATTGATGAAGCTTCTATGCTTGATGTGATGTTGGCAGATCAGCTTTTCAAATCAATTTCACAAAAAACAAAAATCGTTATCGTGGGCGATGACAATCAGTTACCATCGGTTGGCCCAGGACAAATTTTAACTGATATCTTAAACAGCAACATTGTCCCAACCGTAAAATTAACAAAAATTCATCGTCAGGCAAGCGATTCATCTATCATTCAGTTGGCATATGATATTTTGAACCAAAAGATGACCGAAAATGTTATCGGTAACTACCATGATCGTTCCTATATCAGAGCTGGTGATTCTCAAATTCCTTCATATATCATTAAAGTAATTGAAGAGGCCAATGAATCAGGATACGATTTATTCGATGACATTGAAGTGCTGATTCCAATGTATAAAGGAGAATGCGGTATTGATAATATCAATAAATTACTTCAGGAAAAATTTAATTACGTTAATAAAAATCAATCCATCACTTTTGGCTCTAAAACGTTTTATTATCATGATAAAGTAATGCAACTCGTAAATCAGCCAGAAGACGGAGTTATGAACGGTGATTTAGGAATAGTCAGTGGCATATTGGATGAAAGGGAGATGCTAGTTGATTTTTCGGGTAATATAGTTAAATACAATGTAAAAGATTTCGATAATTTGACTTTAGCTTATGCAATTTCAATTCACAAATCTCAAGGCAGTGAATTTAAACTCGTTGTTATGCCCTTATCTAGAAGTTATACAATTATGTTAAAACGTAAATTGCTTTATACTGCAGTCACAAGAGCGAAAGAAAGACTTATTATGATTGGGGACTTGTACGCCCTTAAGCGAGGCGTTTTAGGAGTTGAACCACCCAGAAATACATTTTTGTCTTTATTTTTGAACGATGATATCATCGAAAAACGAGAAAAAGATTTATCCATCGAAGATTTTTTATAAACTATTTTCTAAATATCCAAAATGATTGCTTTTTTTGAGAAAATGGTTTATAATTTTGTCAAATCGATGCGAAAGATAATTAGATATATTTTGCCTTTAAGAGAGTTTAGGGTTGGTGCGACTAAACAGACGTAATATATTGAAGCTCCTTTCAAGAGATGCCAAAAACATCCGTATATCTGCGTTAAGGATATTAAGTGCTAGGAAACTAGAACAAAGGTGGTACCGCGATATAATCGTCCTTTTATTTTAAGGATGATTTTTTATTTTTTATTGGAGGATGATGATTTATGAAGTATATGACTGGTAATGATATTAGACAAATGTGGCTTGACTTTTTTCTTGAAAAAGGACATAGCGTAGAAAAAGGAGCATCTTTAATTCCTAATGATGATCCGACTTTGTTATGGATGAATGCCGGAGTAGCTGCTCTTAAGAAATATTTTGATGGCTCAATTGTGCCTAAAAACCCTAGAATCGTTAATGCACAAAAGTGTATTCGAACAAATGATATTGAAAACGTTGGGAAGACTGCTCGTCATCATACGTTTTTTGAAATGCTTGGGAACTTCTCAATCGGAGATTATTTCCGTAAAGAAGCAGTTACCTGGGGATTCGAATTAATCACTAGTCCGAAATGGCTTGGATTTGATAAAAATCGTCTTTATATGACTGTATATCCGGACGACGAAGAAACAAAAAATTTATGGATTGAATTAGGAATGGATCCCTCTCATATTATTCCTACTGAAGAAAACAATTTCTGGGAAATTGGTGAAGGACCATGCGGGCCTTGCACTGAAATTTTCTATGATCGTGGTCTGGATTTTGGTGATTTTACCCCTGATGCTATTCGCGATGATATTGAAAATGATCGATATGTCGAATTTTGGAATATCGTTTTTTCACAGTACAATGCAAAGCCGGGATTAAAACGAAGCGAATATCCTGAACTTCCAAATAAAAACATTGATACCGGCTGTGGTTTAGAACGATTAACTTCGATTATTCAGGGAGCTAAAACAAATTTTGAAACAGATTTATTTATGCCTGTTATCAACAAAATTGAATCGATATCTTCTGTAAAATATGAAGGACAAATGGCATTTAAAGTCATCGCAGATCATATCAGAACTGTCACATTCGCTGTTGCAGATGGGGCAATATTAGCTAATGAAGGTCGCGGTTATGTATTAAGACGTTTATTAAGAAGAGCTGTTAAATATGGTAAAAAATTAGGAATTACTCGTCCTTTCATGGATGAACTTGTTGATGTGGTTGTCAATAATATGAACGTTTATTATCCGTATCTGAATCAGCAAATTGATATCGTTAAAAAAATTGTTCAAACTGAAGAAACCAAATTTTTAGAAACTTTGTCATCCGGTGAAAAACGTTTTGAAGCAATTGTCGCTTCATCTAATTCGAAAGTTGTATCGGGAATAGACGCTTTTATACTATACGATACCTATGGTTTCCCGATTGAATTGACTCAGGAGTATGCAGAAGAGTTGAATATGACTGTAGATATCGATGCATTCGAATCGGAAATGGAAAAGCAAAAAGAACGTGCAAGAAACGCAAGAAAAGATGTTCAGTCGATGAAATCTCAAAATGAAGAATTTTTACATTTCAATCAGGAAAGTACTTTCGTAGGTTATGATCAATTATTTGCAGAAACGCGAATTATAAAAATCTTTAAAGAAGGTATGGTTCTAGAAGAAACTCCGTTTTACGCTACCTCTGGCGGTCAGGTTGCTGATACCGGAGTGATATATAATGATAAATTTTCTGCTAAAGTGACGGATGTTTATAAACTTCCTAATGGCCAATTTTTGCATGTATATTCTTTGATTGAAGGCCTTCCTCATGAAGGAATGGTTGTAAATGCAAAAGTAGATATCCAAAAACGCAATCTGACTGCTTATAATCACTCTGCTACACATTTACTCTTTAAAGTTCTCAGAGACGAGTTAGGCTCACATGTTTCTCAGCAGGGAAGCCAGGTGTCTTCCGAAATGCTCCGCTTTGACTTTAATCATTATGAAACTGTCACTGAAAATCAAATCCTTGATATTGAATCGAAAGTAAATGAAATGATTCAAAATGATTATAAAACTCATACAGAGTTACTGACAGTAGATGAAGCAGTCAAAAAAGGTGCGATAGCCGAATTTGGAGAAAAATATGGCGATACGGTTCGGGTTATTGATCTTAAATACACTTTGGATTTATGTGGCGGAACGCATGTTAAAAATATTAAAGACATTCAAAGATTTGCAATCAAAAACATCTATTCAATCGGTTCAGGAATATATCGTATTGAAGGCCTGACAAATGTAGGTGTAGATACTATTGTCGAAGGATTAGTAGGAATCAATCAAGAAATTGAGAACTTAATCCATAAAGCCGAGACTATCGTCACTACTGCTAAATCTGAAGGTATTGAAGTTTCTTTTGATACAAATATTAACCATGTCGTCATTGGTTCGTATCAGGACGTCATTAATAAAAGAAATGAATTTTCTTCACTTCAAAAACTCGTAAAAGAACTAGAAAAAGAAGTGTCGAGATTAAAAGAAAATCAAGTCTTATCATCAATGGATGATTACTATAATTTAATTGAAAATAATCAGTTTATTCAAAGAATTGATGGATTGGAAATGAATCAACTAAAACAAATAGTTGATAATATTGCAGTTAAAACCTCAGATGGAATTGTTTTTGTCGGTACAGTGATGAATGACAAAGTAATGTTCTTAGCTAAGAGTCTTTCTCCTCGATATCATTGCGGAGAGTTAGTTAAAGCCGCAGCTCAAATTTGTGGTGGTAACGGCGGAGGAAGAGCAGATTATGCTCAGGCTGGTGGAAAAGATATTACTAAAATCGATGAAGCAATTAATTTAATCAAGGAGAAAATCAAATGAAAATTCTTGGACTCGATTTAGGAACAACTACCTGTGGAATGGCAGTATCCGACCCATCAGAGATATTGGCTTCCGGAATCGAAACTTTTCGATTTGAACCCAGTAATTTCGAACTTCCTCTTGACTATGTCAAGAAATATATCGATAATAATAAAATAGGACGTATTGTTTTGGGATACCCAAAAAACATGGATGGTTCTATCGGTTTTCAAGGACAGATTGTGCTTGATTTCAAAAACAGGCTTGAGCAAATGACTTCTGTCGAAATCGTTCTGTGGGACGAAAGATTGACTACCCGTATGGTAACTCAAGTTATGATTTCTGGCGATATGAGCAGAAAAAAAAGAAAAGAGAATGTTGATCGCTTAGCTGCAACAGTAATATTACAAAGTTATTTAGATTCAAGAAGGAGATAGAAAAATGGACAGAGACACTGAAACTTTCATCGTAACAGATGAAAATGGAAAAGAAATTACTTGCGAAATCATTATGACTTTTGATTCAGATGAATTTAATAAAAGTTATGTAGTTTATCAAATCGTGGGTGATGAAACCGGCGAATATTTCGCGGCTGCTTTCAATCCCGAAGATGGAGACGAAGGTCGATTAATTCAAATTGAAACAGATGAGGAATGGGATTTTGTTGAAGAAGTTCTTGAGAGTTTTTTAGACGACCAAGAAGAAGAACATGATTACGACCATGACCACGAGCATGACCATGAAGATGAAGAGTAATTAATTTTACTCTTTACTTTTTTGAATGAAACATGACAAATATTATTAGTTTGATTAATCAAAATGAAAGTATTCAGAAGATTAAGAATATCGGCTCAAAATTAAATATCCCCATGATTCATGATGAGGGTTTGGCTTTTATGGTTTCGCTTTTGTCATCAAAAAAAGACTTGAAAATTCTCGAAATAGGAACTGCAATTGGCTATAGTGCAATTGCTTTATCGTTATTAACAGACGCTGAAATTTGGACCATTGAGCGAAATAAGGATTTATATGATGTGGCAATAGACAACATTAATACAATATCTTTATCTCATAAAATTCATCTAATTCTAGGCGATGCTTTTGACATAAATATGGATAGTAATTCCCATTTTGATGTAATTTTTATCGATGCTGCTAAAGCTCAGTATCAACGTTTTTTTACAAAATTCGAACCCCTGTTATCTGATGATGGAATCATTGTCACTGACAATCTTTCTTTTCATGGAATCGTCCAAAATAAGAAAGATAATCTAACTAGAAATCAGAGGGCTATCGCCCGAAAAATCCAAGGATTTATCGACTGGTTAAAAACACTTGATAATTTTCAAACTGACTTTTATGATGTCGGCGATGGCATGAGCGTTAGCCGTCATAAACGAGGATGATATATTGAATATTGTTACTAACTTGTATTATGAACACGAAATTGAAGATTTGATTAAACTGGGAGTTGATGTTTTTTTACTCAATACAGATTGTCTGACGACACGTTCAACCAGTTTTTTTTCGTGTGATGATATTCACCGAATATCAAAACTTATTCATCACAATAAAAAATTAGTTTATATTAATCTCAACTCGATGATACATGAAAATGATTTATTGATAGTGAAATCATATTTTGAGTTTTTACAATCAGTTGATATAGATGGTATAGTTATTTTTGACTGGAGTTACTATCCGATTGCTAAAAACTATGGATTAGAAAGTAAACTGATCTTTCAGCCAGGAACATTAACGACCAACTTATATGATCCATGGTTTTATGAATCAAAAAATATCAAAGGTATAACATTAGCCAGGGAGATTACTTTAGATTCGATAAGCACGATTATCCAGAACAAAAAGAATATCGAACTTTCGATAGTCGGGCATGGGTTTCAACCCATGTTTTATTCGCGACGTCCTTTGATAAAAAATTTCCTCCTGGAAAAAAACCTCACTGAACCGTTTTATAATAGAACGGATTTATATATTGAAGAAACCACAAGGGAAAATTCCCAGTATCCGATTTTTGAGGACAAGTTTGGTACTCATATTTTCCGATGTAAAAAATTAGAATCATTTAAAGAAATAATGTATTTTAAATCTTACATATCCGATTTTTTTATTGAAAGATTCATGTTAAGCGATGAAGAATTATTCGATTCACTCAAAACTTATCAGTGTCCTTCTTTAGTTACTTTTTTTCATGAAAAATACAACAAACAATATGATTCAGGCTTTTATTATAAACAGACCAACCTTCGGCCGGAGGTGAAAGAATGATCAAACCAGAACTTTTGGCACCAGCAGGCGACCTCGAAAAACTTAAAATAGCTTTATTATATGGAGCTGATGCTGTATATATTGGTGGTACCTCATTTTCACTCCGGGCAAGAGCTTCTAATTTTAAACTTGAATCCATTGCCAAAGCGGTTGAGTTTGCCCATGATTTAGGGAAAAAAGTGTATGTCACTGCCAACATGATTCCTCATAATGAAGACTTAGCGGGATTAGATGAGTATTTACTGGAATTAGAGAAAATTGGTGTGGATGCTATTATAGCTGCAAGCCCATATATTATTGATCGGGTTTTATCAAAAACAACCCTACCTGTACACCTCTCAACGCAGCAGAGCGTCACTAATAGTCTCTTAGCGAACTATTGGTTCGATTATGGCATCGAAAGAGTTGTTCTGGCGCGTGAAATGAGTATTGAAGACATCAAAATGATTGGTGATAATGTTAAGGGCGAAATCGAAGTATTTATTCATGGCGGGATGTGCGTTTCTTATTCTGGAAGATGCACACTTTCAAACACCATGACAGATCGTGACGCTAACAGAGGCGGTTGTGCACATAGTTGCAGATGGCATTATACGCTTCATAGTTTTGACAATCAAATTGGTCAAACAGATGAATTCCGCATGTCTTCAAAAGATTTGGATAGTATTGAATATTTAACACAATTAATGGATATTGGCGTATCTTCTTTAAAAATAGAAGGGCGAATGAAATCCGCACACTATATAGCAACGATAGTGTATGTATATCGGATGATGATTGATGATTATTATAATCGTGAAATGAAGCCTTTAGAATATTACCGTAATGAAATCCAAAAAGCAGAAAACCGGAAAACCTCTCATGGTTTTTTCGCAGGAATTACGACTCCTGAACAACAATTATATAGCGATGAATTTACTCTGCCTAATCAGGATTTTATCGCAATAGGACTTAACTATAATCATGAATCGATGATTGCAACTGTTGAACAACGTAATAATTTTAAAGCCAACATTACCGTTGAAATCATCAGCCCTGGATTGTTGCCGTTTCACATCCAAATAAATGAAATATGGGATGAAGAAGGAAATTTGCTAGAAGCAGCTCGTCATCCTTTACAGAGAATCAAGTTTAAAACCCCGTTCCCGATTAAAAGATATGATATGATAAGGATGGTAAAATCATGAAAAAACCTCTGATTATTGCTGTAGCTGGCGGATCATCTTCCGGAAAAACAACAGTTGTCGAAAAAATCATGGCTAATTTAGTTGATTATCCTGTAATTGTAATTAAGCATGACGATTACTATAAAGATCAATCGAATATGACCATGGAAGAACGAAGAAAAGTAAATTATGACCATCCGTTTTCGTTGGATAACGAGCTTTTTTATCAACAGTTAAAAACATTAATCTCAGGAAAACCAATTGATAAACCTACATATGATTTCGTGAATTTAACCAGAGCTGGAAAAACAGAGAGAGTAGAACCAGCAAAAATCATTATTTTAGAAGGTATTTTGATTATGGAGGAAGCTAAAATCCGTAATTTGGCTGACATTAAAATTTTCGTTGAATGTGACGATGATTTACGGTTTATCCGCAGACTTCAGAGAGATATTAAAGAACGTGGTAGAACAATGGATTCTGTTATAAATCAATATATCAACACCGTAAAACCAATGCATTATGCTTTTGTTAAACCAACAAAAAGATATGCAGATATCATCATTCCAAATGATTATTCAAATGATGTCGCAGTCGACATTATAAACGCTAAAATATTGTCTATCATAAATCAATAATTTATGTTATAATTTTAAAGCAGTAGAAGAAGGAGATTCAGAATATGGAAAACACTTTTAAACTTACAGAAGCTGGCTATGAAAAACTAAAACAAGAACTTGAACAGTTAAAAGAAGTCGATCGAAAAACCAATCTAGAAGCTCTGAAAGAAGCCCGAGCACAAGGGGACTTATCAGAAAACGCTGATTACGATGCGGCAAGAGATGAACAGGCTCGGATTGAAGCTAGAATTAAGGAAATCGATAATATTCTAAAACATTCAGAAATTATCAAAGATTCCACTTCAAAAACCGTAGCTATTGGTAAAACTGTAACGATTCGTTTTCTTGGATCAAATATGGAAAAAACTTATGATTTAGTTGGACATCTTGAAGCTAATCCTTTAGCTGGTAAAATATCTAATGAATCACCAATCGGTAAAGCCATAATTGGTATGAAAAAAGGTAGTAAGATTACTTATAAATCTGAAACTGGAATTGAATATAAAATTGAAATATTAGATATAAAATAATCTGCGGAAACGAGTTTTCCGCTTTTTTCTTGAGGTGACTCTATGATTGCAATTATAGCTGCCATGGATAAAGAGGTAAAAACCCTGCTTGAACACATGAATGTTGAAGAAATAGAAACGATTGCTGATAAGATATTCTATATAGGAAAACTTGGACAAAAGGATGTAATTGTAGCTAAATCCGGAATAGGAAAAGTCAATGCAGCCATTACGACTTCGGCGTTATGCTTAAAATATGATATCGATTTTATCATCAACACCGGCGTCGCAGGAGGTCTTTTTCCCGTTAATTCCGGAGATATCGTCATTTCTAAAGGGATTGTATATTCAGATGTCGATGTCAGTGAAATAGATAAAGATTTGCCTTATGGTCAGATTCCTGGTGATCCCTATATCGTTTACTCTGATAATGATCTTACTATAAAAGCCGTAAAAATTCTAAGCGATTTAAAATTATCATACCGTTTAGGTATGATTGCCTCAGGCGATCAATTTGTTACCGATTCGATAAAACTTAAACCGCTCCAGGATGTTATCGACCAATTGTATGCCGTAGAAATGGAAAGTATGGCTGTTGCGATTACTGCATATAAATTTAGAGTTCCTTTTATTGTTATCCGTGGGATATCAGACGTTATTGATGATACTTTACAAGTCCAGATGTACGAAAATTTCGTAGATGAAATTGCAGATACCACTGCAGGCTTTGTCATTAAATTTGTTGAGGATTATCAGTGGATAGAATAAATATTGCTGGTAAAGATATTCCCATTTTGATAAAGTACAAAAATATCCGACATACATATTTACGAATTAAATCTGATCGTACATTATATGTCACTACTTCCTTGAAAACCAAAGAGGATTCAATCATCGACTTTATCAAAAAACATGAAATGACCATCAATAATACGCTGAATAATCTCAATCGATCAGTTATTCCTTTAATCAGTTCAACAGTCAGTCTGTTTGGTGTAAATTACCAAATTGACATTAATCCGCTTTTAAAGAAACCCTGCCAGTTAAAAGATAATGTTTTTTATTTTCGGAAAGAAGATAATCAACTCTTATATTTAAAAAAATTTTATCAAGAAACAGTTATAGAAAAAGCAAATGAATTATTACAAAAATGGAATACCATTATTGGAAACGAAATCAACTTTAATGGAATTGAAATCAAATCTCAATGGATGAAAAGTCAATTCGGAAGTTGCCAAAATAAAACAAAGATTATTAAGTTAAACAGTGTTTTAGCATGCTTTGAAGAAAGCTATTTAGAAACCATTTTAGTCCATGAACTGGTTCATCTAAAAATTCAAAATCATGGAAGAGATTTTTACAAAATGCTCTTGTTTTACTTACCTGATTACCATCAGATTCGCCGCGAACTAGGAATAAAATTTAAATCTATCGAGGGATAATAGTGCCATTTCTGCCAATTAACCGTACTGAGATGATCAACTACGGTATTCAACAACCTGATTTTGTATTTGTGACTGGTGACGCTTATTGCGATCATCCTTCTTTTGGCACGGCAATTATCGCACGATGGTTAGAAAGAAACGGATACAGTATTTGCATCCTTTCTCAGCCTAACATCAAAGATGAATCCTCATTCCTTGAATTTGGATTACCAAGGCTGGGATGGCTAGTTAACAGTGGTAATATTGATTCAATGGTCAATCATTATACGGTAGCTAAAAAACGAAGAACAAAAGACTATTATACGCCTGGTGGAATCATGGGTAAACGCCCAGACCGCGCTGTTATTAAATATTCGAATGTAATAAGGAAAATAGCTCCTTCTTCAGCTATTATCATCGGTGGGATTGAAGCTTCACTGAGAAGATTTGCTCATTATGACTACTGGGATGATTCTGTAAGAAAAAGCATTTTATTTGATTCAAAAGCGGATATTTTAGTTTACGGCATGGGTGAGAAATCTATTTTAGAAATCGCAGATTCTCTTAATTCAGGTTTAGAAATATCTGATATCATATTTGTTAAGGGTACTGTATGGAAGACGACAAATGTAGATTATCTACCCGCAGATGCAATTAATTTACCTACTTTTAACGAAGTCATCTCTTCTAAAATAAAATATGCTCAGTCTTTCATGATTCAGTACGAAAACACTGATTCAATTGCTTCTAGGCCTCTTATTGAAGAATACTCACAAGAATTTTATGTTCAGAATCCTCCGCAATCTCCTTTATCCGAAGAAGAAATGGGACAGGTTTATGATTTGCCGTTCATGAGGGCAACTCACCCTCTTCAAGAAGCAATGGGGCATGTCTCAGCGATTGATGAAGTTAAACATTCAATCGTAATCAATCGCGGGTGTTATGGCGGGTGCTCATTCTGTGCATTGACGATGCATCAGGGGAGAACAATGTCGGCGAGAAGTAAGGCCTCAGTTATAGAAGAAGCTAAAATGATTGTGAAAGATCCTGATTTCAAAGGGTACATACATGATGTTGGCGGGCCTACAGCGAATTTTTACCGTCCTGCCTGTGACAAACAACTTAAATACGGTGTATGCGCAAAAAAACAATGTTTGCATCCTTCTAAATGTCAGAATCTTAAAGTTGATCATCTTGAATATCTCGATATACTAAGATCATTAAGAGAACTTGATGGCATAAAAAAAGTTTTTGTAAGAAGTGGAATCCGATATGATTATCTGATGTATGATAATGACGACACTTTCTTCAAAGAACTGATTGAACACCATGTTTCTGGTCAGTTAAAAGTTGCTCCTGAACATGTATCCGACGCTGTGTTAGAAAAAATGGGTAAACCCGGAAGAAAATTATATGATAAGTTTGTACAAAAATTTTATCAATTGACAAAAGCAATTCATAAAGAACAATATCTTGTCCCTTATTTGATGAGTTCACATCCCGGATCTACATTAAAAGACGCAATCATACTTGCAGAATACATCCGAGATTTGGGATATAATCCGGAACAGGTTCAGGATTTTTATCCGACGCCTCTAACATTATCGACCACGATGTACTATACTGAATTAGATCCAAGAACAATCTCAAAAGTTTATGTCCCAAAAAGCATGCATGAAAAAGCGATGCAAAGAGCATTGATTCAATTCAGAAATCCCAATAATTATGAATTGGTAAAAGAAGCGCTTATCAGTGCTGGAAGAACCGATTTGATAGGGTACGGACCAGAGTGTCTAATAAAGCCCAGACACCAAGGGTGATGCTAGATGATAAAACCCTTTGAATTTTCCTACAGACTTGAATGTGATTTGCCAAATCCTACCATTTTCGATTATTTCAAAATAATACAAAAATGGATGCAGGACGCTTCAATAGCTCATGCTGAAGAAATAGGATATGGCTCAGACAAAATGAGGGAATATAATGCTTTTTGGGCGGTAGCCAGATTGAGAGTTAAACAATTAGGACCAATCATTAACCATCATAATTACCGAATTATCACTTGGCCTAACCCTTATGATCTTGTCGGTATTGATCGTAATTATCAGGTGTTTAATGAAAATAATCAGCTCATTATAATTGGTATTGCCAAGTGGGTCGTTATTGATAAATCTTCTTTTTCATTAATAAAACCAAGCCATTTTGAATTGACAAAGAATCATCTTGTCTCTCCAAAAGAGAAAATAATATCAGAAGGTTATTTACGTTATGATCCGCTTGATCCTTCATCACTAAAAATGATTGTTCGTGAAGTGCAACCATCAGAAATTGATCAAAATACCCATGTGAATAACGTTATGTATCTTGATTATATTTCTGAAGCTTTTACCAATAAACGTAACCGTTTATTCAGTATTTCAGAATATCAGATTAACTATTCAAATTCGCTTTTCCTAACAGATAAATTCACAATGAACATTACCGACAATGACCAAGAGATGCATATTTTAGCCAAAACGAATGATGATAATCAACTCGTATTTAGTGCGATCATTGTCTATTAATCATAAGGTGTTTTCGATACATATAGTATAGAACAACATCTTTTTTTAAAAACAAAAAAACAATAAAGTCATCAGTTATATCAGTTCATTTTTTCTTTGAGATAAATTCATTCACATTTAACATACATAAAAAGATTTCTCATCAGCTGTGGTTGCGAAAAAATTGGACTTTTTTCATCAAATTGTGTATAATACAGTGTAGCATTTGGAGGTTGGAAATGACTGACTTTTTCTTCAAAACTAGATTTTTTATGCCCGATGATTATTTTAAAACCATATATGATATTGATTTTCTATCTCTCAAAGCAAATGGTATTTTGGGATTGTTAATTGATGTTGATAATACCCTTATTCCTTATGATGAATCGTTGCCTTCGAATCAACTCATAGATTTTTTTAATGTGCTTAAAAATCATGGGTTTAAAATAATGATTATATCTAACAATAAAGTTCCTAGAATTCAGTCTTTTTCTGCTTTACTCAAATGTCCTTTTATTGCGAAAGCAAAAAAACCATTTTCCATGAGTTTTAAGAAAGCTATGAAAAAACTCGATATTACTGATAAAAATTCAGTTTGCGTCATTGGCGATCAATTAATGACTGATGTCTTTGGAGCAAAAATGTTTGGCTTAAAATGTATACTTGTTGATGCAATCAAACGCGATAATGAGAAATGGTTTACTCGTATAAATCGTCGTTTTGAACGCAGAATCTTAAAGCGTATTGAAAATAAATACCCTTCATATTTTAATGATTTGAATCTTCATGAAAAGAGGTAATGCAGATGGATGAATTATTTTGCAGCGGATGCGGAGCCAAAATTCAAACTTTAGACCGACATGCTCCTGGGTTTATTACCGAAAAAGTTATTGCTGATACTGATCGGAAACGCCTATTATGTCAAAGATGTTTTCGAATAAGAAATTATAGCGATGTCATAAGCGTGAGCGTTTCAAACGACGATTACCTCAACGTTATCAATCAAATCAGCAAAGAAAATGCTCTTATTGTTAAAATCGTTGACATATTTGATTTTTCAGGTTCGTTCGTCCCTGCAATTAAACGGCTGACTGGAAATCGGGATGTTATACTTGTTTGCAATAAGATGGATCTTCTTCCAAAAAACGTCAAATACGATAAGATTCTTGGTTGGGTTAAACAGATGATTGCTAGTGAAGGATTTACTGTTCTCGATTCAATCTTAATTTCAGCGAAATATGGAAATTATTTTGATGAATTAATGGAACTTATCTATAGGTATAAAGGCGATCGAAATGTTTATCTCGTAGGATCCACTAATGTTGGGAAATCAAAAGTAATCAATCAAATATTAAGACGTTACTTCGGTAGAGAAGCTGATGTTGTTACGGTATCATCGGCACCAGGAACAACCATTGGAATGGTTGGGTTCCCACTAAAAGACGGTACGATGATTTTTGATACCCCTGGCGTCATCAATAAGCATCAATATACCCACTATTTGACTCGCCCCTCTTATAAACTTACTGTTCCGAAAAAAGAAATTAAGCCTTTAGTATTTCAATTGAATGAAGGCCAAACATTATTTTTCGGAGGGTTGGCAAGAATGGATATAATCTCTGGTGAAACCGGAGATAAAGTCAATGTTGTAACTTACTTTGCAAATACCCTTAATGTTCATCGGACCAAAACAGAAAGAGCAGATGAACTCTATGATTCAAAACTTTATTCGTTGTTAACTCCGCCCTTCTCGGAAGAAGAAAAAGTGCCAAAATGGATTTTTCATGATTTCAAGATTCGTGACAATTTAAAATACGATATCGTTTTTTCCGGATTAGGATTTGTCACTTTACGAGGACCTTTTAATATAAAAGCGTATGCCCCCTTTGTAGTCGGAGTATATATCCGTCAGGCGATTATCTAGATGATGACATATCAAGAAGTCTTCCCTGCTGTTCAAGAAAAATTGGGATTAACTGATCGGTTTAATCATACCTTGGAAGTAGTTAAAATCGCAGAATTATTGGCTAATAAATATCATGCTGACATCGAAAAAGTTAAAATAGCTGCAATCCTGCATGACGTTACAAAATATGATGCTGTTGAAAATCATCAACTTCTGATGAAATCGCATTTTAACAATGATGATTGCATTCATTGGCCAAAACCTATTTGGCACGCATTATCAGCGGTCATTTATGCTAAAGACACTCTTGGCATTACAGATGTGGAAATATTAAATGCGATAAAATATCATACTACTGGAAGACCAAATATGAGTTTGATTGAAAAAATTATTTTCGTAGCTGATTTTATTGAACCCACTCGAAAATTTGATAATTCCATCTTTAGAAACGCTGCTTTTAATGATCTTGATTTGGCAGTATTTATGATATTAAAAAGTCAGAATGATTACTTGATTTCTATCGGCGAAATTCCGGTTTCAGTTGAAACTGAGGCTTTAATGTATTATCAGAATATAATGGAGGAACAGAATGTCCGAAACCTTAAAGAAGATTTATAAAGCACTTGACGACTTAAAATTAAAAGACATAGTTATATATGATTTCAGAGGATACTCTCCTTTGTTCGATTATATGATTATCTCTTCAGGAACATCTGATCGGCAGGTATTGGCTTCTGTAAATCATATATATCAGGCAGTTCCAGAAATAAATGCAAAAGTTGAGGGAGCTTCCGAAGGCCGTTGGCTATTGTTTGATTTAGGTGACATTATCGTTAACGTTATGCATGTCGAAGAGCGTGAATACTATCAAATCGATAAATTATTCATTCAACGTGAACGTCTAAATCCTGAGGATTTATAATATGAGTTATGATATTTTAGCAAATTTTTATGATGCTTTTATTGATAAAGACGTCTATGATACTTATTTGGAATTACTAGATAAGTATACTAGCCATGGTACTCTACTTGACATTGGGTGTGGAACAGGAACTTTATCGATTGAATTTGCAAAAAGAAATTATCAAGTAACCGCTACAGATTTGTCAGAAGAAATGCTTCAAATTGCGCGTTACCGCGCATTCCAAAATGATATTTTGATGGATATATTTGTCTATGACATGCTCGATCCCATTGGTAATCAGTACGATACCGTGATTGCTTCTATGGACGTAATCAATCATTTGACAGATTTGGAGGATGTTCAGTTTGGATTAACGAATATTTTTGAAGCGCTGAACCCAAACGGAATATTCATCTTTGACGTTCTCAGTTCTGACTATATTGATGCTCTAGATGGTTATTCAGAAGATGATAATGAATATAATTTCCATTGGGAATGCCATAAAGGTGATAACCCTCACAGCATTATCCATACCGTCATTTTACATTTAGAGGGTGAAGACCATAAAGTTGAAATTCATGAACAGACTCATGATTTAGATGAATATCTAAGAATTGTAAAATTAGTAGGATTTACGGTATTAGAAACAAAAACAATGCCTGAGAGAACAATTATTGTCGCTCAGAAATCATAAAATAAAGAATAAAAGTCCTTTAGCGTAATATTTTCATGAGGTGATAAAATGCTTGCATTCATGAAACGCTATATGGGCTTTTTTTTATTGGTTATCGGAGTTATCGGTTTAATCATTATGAACGTTTTTGATGTTTCTGCAGAACCAAAACAAAATGATAAGACAACAGTTACCACTTATGAACTGACAACTACTTTATCGACGAATGATTTCATTTTTGTAGATATTAAAGGTGAAGTGAAATATCCTTCAGTCTACCAGGTGTCAAATGGCCTCAGAATCGATGATATCATTAAGATGGCAGGTGGATTAACGAATAAAGCTGATATTTCAGAAATCAACTTAGCAAAAACTGTTTACGATCAAATGGTTATTTATGTTCCGCCTAAAGATGATGTCACGTTTAATAATTTATCAGAATCAAAAGTAGTGGTAGATATTAAAGGAGCGGTAAGATACCCTGGAGTATATCAGGTTCCTTCAGATTATCGGCTTTTCGACGCTATCATGAGAGCGGGAGGAACGACTTCTTTGGCGGATACATCACAAATTAACTTGTCTTCTCTTGTCGCAGATCAAATGATTATATCCATACCAGAAAAACTTATTTCTAATTCTTCAGATTCGAGTTCATCATTAATATATGTTGTAGTTACGGGAGAAGTTGTAAAAACCGGGTTATATCCCGTTGATTCAAATCTGTTGATTAAGGATGTCATTAATATCGCTGGCGGTGTGAAATCGACTGCTGATTTATCCAATATAAATTTATCTCAAGGAATTGTCAATCAAATGGTTATTCATATTCCTTCAAAAGAAGAAACCAGCAGTCAATCGTCATCGGACGATATCAACTCACCGGCCAATTCACAAAAAATAAATATAAATCAAGCGACAATTGATCAGTTAGACACTTTACCGGGTATAGGATACATCATCGCTCAGAGAATTATTGATTACAGAGCAGAATTTGGCCTTTTTGAATCAATTGAAGATATTATGAATGTATCAGGCATTAAAGAGACTGTGTATGCGAAGATTAAAGACCTTATTCGCGTATAATTCGGGACAATATATTCATTTAGGAATCGTAGTCATATTATCGCTATTATCAGTTCGACATCCTATTGCACTTGCTTTATTGTTTGCTGAAATAATTTTTCTTTGGAAACATTATCGTTCATTGATGATTTTTTCCTTGTCTATTTCGCTAATAATTCTATTAAGATACATTTCTTTTCAAGGTATAAATGAAAGAACTTATACAACAAATCAACAAGGAATTGTAACTGAGGTATCAAATAATCATTTAATCGTAAAAAAAAATCATGATATTTGGTATGTTTATCATAATCTGACTTTTGATTTTACTCCTGGCGATTTTATTGATTTTCAAGGGTATTCAATTCAAATTGATGGCTATAATATTCCACATAATTTTGATTACGAAGATTACTTAATTGGCATGGGAATAGATAATGTTTTCTATGCAACAAAAATAGAAGTTACCGGTCATCGTTTTCATCTTAATCGAATTAAAAGTTCAATAGAAAAATATATCAGAAAAATATCTGATAACGATACTACAGAAGTTATTTTATTGTTACTATTTGGCGATGATTCATATCTGGATAGTGATATTTCCAATGCATTTCAAAGGATGGGAATTACCCATCTTTTTGTTATTTCTGGGATGCATATAGGTTTAATTATTATGATGATTAAAAGAATGTTATCTTCCCTTCACTTATCTTCATTTACAGAAAATATCATCATCATTATCATCATTGGATTTTATTCTTTTTTATGTGGATTTTCAGTTTCTATTTTAAGATCTTCTTTATCAGTTATTTTGATATTTATTGTAAAAGAAACGAAGTTAATTCTATCTAAAATTGATATATTATCCTTTATAATGATAAGTTTTCTGTTAGTGAATCCTTATAGCATCCATCTTATCTCATTCCAGTTATCTTTCTTGCTGACATTTACAATTATTTTACTAAATCAACAATTAGCTTCAAGTAATGAAATTGTCAAAATGGCAAAAATTTCGACAGTAGCGACCCTTTTTGGATTACCAATCGTTTTAGAAATGAATGGAGGATTTAATATTTTTGTAATTCCTATAAGCATTATTTTTGGATTAATCGTAGCTAAATTAATTCTCCCTGGAATGTTTATTTCAATATTAATCCCATTTTCAATGCCCTATTATCAAATACTTATAAAGTGGTTTATCGCATCGGTTGATTTGTTTAACAGACTATCATATATTATTCATTTTAATTTTAATTCTGACTTAATTAAAACTCTATATTGGATAATTATTATTATTTCCGTTTCATTGAAAATGAGTCTTAAACGGATTCTTATAAGTTTGTTTAGTCTTATATTACTCGTTTTATTATCTTTGTCGATTAATCATATACCTAATATGGCATACATTCGTGTGCTTGATGTCGGTCAAGGAGACGCCATCCATCTTCATGACTCATCGTGTGACATTCTCATTGATACCGGAAATGAAGACAAATATGATCGCTTAATTAGTTATTTTGAAAAATCTAATATTCATTCCCTTGATTATCTGATTTTGACTCATCGGCATAATGACCATATAGGAGAAGTAATTGATTTACAAAATGCTTTGAAAATAAAGAATGTCATTTCAAACCCAATCATTCCCAGGGTGGCATATACTGAATTAATCAGTCCTATTATTGGTGAAGAAATATCTTGTGGAAATTTTAATTTTCAGATAATACATTATTCAAATCAGGAAATTGAAGAAAACAATAATTCAATTGTTATGATTGTTGAAATCTATCAACATAAATGGTTGTTGACAGGAGATATTGAAAAAATGATAGAAAATAAGCTCGATTCGATCAATCTGAACGGAATTGATGTCATTAAGGTGCCCCATCACGGATCTGATACCTCTTCTTCAAACGCATTCGTCACTAAAGTCCGGCCAAAATATGCTGTTGTTTCAGTTGGTAAAAATAATCAGTATAATCACCCTAGTGAAAATGTCATTAAGCGCTGGGAAGGAGTAGGGGCAACAGTATTTAGAACAGATCTGCAGGGGATGATAGAGTTTAGATATTATAAAAATAATAATTTCACAATAGTTAATGAATCCTCAAAAAAAGAACATTTTCATTACATAAAAAGAATGATAGGTAATTTTAAATAGAAAAACGAATAACATTTTTATATGATATAACCCGACTTTTGCACCCGACAGAGTAAAAAACCGACAGAATGGCTGATTT
>CALEZX010000039.1 GCA_937928185.1 uncultured Caryophanales bacterium | reverse complement strand
TTTAGTGGTTTTCAAGTGTCATTTTAATGAAAGCAATACTACCGTCTCCACGTGCCTGGAATGTTACAAACTGCTTGAATATATTCCAAATATTGTGTGTGAGAAACATATTTTAAGCACTTATATGTTTACGCACACTGTGCTATTTCTTCGGGAAAAACATATTTTGAAATAAATTCTCTAAATATTGAAACAAATCCCCTTGTCGAGGCTATCTTAGCGTAAACAAGTTTGTGTCAGGGGTGAGGTTGTCACAAGTCCGTTTATTACACCCTCATAGTCTGTGTTTTGTACTAATATTACGACATCTTGGACCCACTATTTAATTTCCATACCAGTCCACTGATTGGGTTTTACTATACTCAGGCGACTCAAAAAGAATCAGGATCGCAATCTGATTCTATACATAGTAGCCAATATTAAGAAGTTGGCTTTATTCGTCATGAAAACAAATAAGGAAATCTATAAGTTCCTTTTTGTCTACACTCTGATGCCATCAATCCTGATGGCCCTTTTCTTATAAAACAGTAAGTGTCCAATTTTTTGTGTCCAGTTTACTGTATGTCAACCATTTTAGCCCTAATATCACTATATTTTTTCTTAAAAAACATTAATAATTCGTTAACATCAGTGATTTCAATTAAATCATTAATACTGTATTCATATCTCAATTTCATCTCAACTTTATTATTATTTAAGTATGATTTTCTGTACACGCTAGATAAATCGAGTTTTAGTGATACAACTTTTAGATTTATTCTAAAGATATACTTATTATTGAACTCATCTTTTAAATATATTTTAACTATAGTCCAGCAAAATGGATGATATTTTATTGTATAAATATTTTTTTCTTGAATTTTAATATAATTTCCGTCTCTATTATGATATATACAAAATTTTTCCAAAATATTTTGATCTATTTTTTTTGTTAGATTTGCTAGTACAAGTACATTTATCCAACTGAATATGCCCATTCTTGTTTCGAAAATAAAACCAAAAGCAGCAATTGCCCCTAATATGCTTATCCACCTAATATTCGATGTTTCTAAAATAAATAATAGAAACATTACAATTATAAAAATATATGACGATATTCCTGTAAGGATACGTCCTCTTCTTCTTATTACACCTCTACCAGGATTTTTAGTATTATTATTTACACAAAAATCAAACAATCTTCTATATACGTATTTTTTTTCCATATAACCTTACCTAATCAAATATTAGTAGTAAACCGTTATTACTAACATTACTACCAATGCTTTCTATCACTTCTCCAAGGAAGTACTTACTTGAACCATAAATAATTCCCGCAAGATTTGTCTTGGCAACATTAGATCCAATGTTAATATTTAGACCCATTTTATCTAATAAACTATTTGCCAAACTATTATTACTTAACTTGAAAAGACTATTAGCCTTTAGCTTAGACACTCCATATTTAAGCAATTTCCCGACTCCTACCCCTATGACTGATGATATACCCATAACAAGCATATCTTGGCCAAATGTATTAGAATTATAGTTTCCTGATATAAAATAATCAAGTGAATTCCCAATGAAACTATACATAACTAAGGCCCCAAAACCTCCTGAAAGACCACTGAAAAATCCTGACACTGCAGCGCCGAAATAATTCCATCCACCATTAATTATTCCATCATCAGTATAGTCTTCTACACACTCAAAAACTAATGACACAATAATTGAAGTTATCATAACTCCAACCATGAAGTATCCAGTTACGTCTGTATACATTACTGGATTATTTGCGCAATAAGCATACATATTTGTAGAGAGGATATTGCCTATCTCGCCTATATGTCCATCTGAACTAATAAATCTACCAATCTCTGGATTATAATATCGGCTGTTAAGATAATATAAATTCAACTCATTATCATATTTATAACTTCGGTATCTTAATGAGTTGTAATCACCAATACTCTCCGAAAGCGCACCAGTAACTTGAAGAATTTCGCCAAAAGAATCGTAAAAATATTCGACAACAATACTTCCATTGGCTTGAATAATTTGGGTAATATCTCCTTGTAGATTCTTAACATACAAATAATGATGGTATACCCCATCCTTGAAGAGTTCGAATCCAACAGCAGAGTCATCGTGCTCATATAGATAATTAATCTGATAGTCCTCTACCCAGCTATTATTAACATATTTACTTACTTTCTCTGCCAGCACTAAGTCACTAGACAGTAGATAGATGTACTTTTTGTCTTCTACACCGTTTCCATCACTATCTAAAGTTTTCGATACACGATATCCTTGATCATTATAAGTATAACATATTTCTGAAGCTAATGTATTATTTCCCGAAGATGAATAGACACTTATTTTAGATAATTCTCTTCCATCCCAGTTCAAAATTGCATGATTATAAGACACCCCATCAAATATAAAGTTTGTAATATACGTTGGGTTTCCTTGTTCGTCGTAAGTATACTCTTGAACGGTTGCTTCTGTTTGAGGAACACCATTGATGTAATCAATTTCTCCATAACTTAATAATTGATCTTCCCAATCAGAATTGTAATTATAGTGAATATGATTTTTCGGAATTACTGGACCTTCTATTGGATTACCAACTTTAAATACAATTCTAAATTCAGTATAAATACTTAATTTGCAACTCGCGGTAAAATAACTATAG
Source organism: uncultured Caryophanales bacterium (assembly GCA_937928185.1). GTDB lineage: Bacteria > Bacillota_I > Bacilli_A > Izemoplasmatales > Hujiaoplasmataceae > UBA5603. The sequence continues at coordinate 8,754 of CALEZX010000039.1, read as the reverse complement.
TAGTAACCTTCTTGATTAATATTTAATGTTGAAAACGTTTCGTCGACAAGTATTATACCTGTTATCCACGTTCCTAAGTCAAGATTAAATAAATCGATAGAAATTGTAGGTGTTTCTCCAATTTCTAATTCATAAATGTCGTAACAATCGAATGTATTGTTATAATATGCTTTTACGTTTATTAATCCCGTACTATTTTCATAAAAAGATGGGATTGAATAGCTATTATAATCGTCTTGTCCATACAAGAATGTTTTAACATCTGTTCTATTTCCTCGTGAATCATAATAATAGATATTTGTGAAGGAAGCTGATTGATTAGTTGGAAAAAGCACATCCTCAGTGACCAATTGGTTCAAATCATCATATTCATATGATTTTAATGATGATACAAAATACACTCCGTTGATAGAATCAAATGAACTGGTTTTTTCTTCAATAATATTACCTAACGAATCATATCGGTACTCATATTTGATGTTCCTTGAATCGTTCTCCCCAAAAAAGTAGGTGGTTTGATTAATCCTGTATGTGTTTGCCTCATAAGAATAATACTGTGAAAAATTGCCTACTCCCGTCAAAAAAAACCGGACTTTTAGAAGTCTGCCTATCGGATCATCAATATAATTATCATTTGTGTAGAAAAATTCTTTCGTTAATACCGTTGAATTGGTCATGCTAAATGTTGTTTTATCATATTGATTTGGATTGAAACCATCTTCTATATAATCATACTCTACTGTTGAATTATATCCATCAATACTATAAATAGCTTTAGCAAGTTTCCCATTTAAGTCATACTCGTAATCTATACTTTCATCTTCGCCTGATATTATTTTAATTAGATTACCAGATAGATTATATTCGTATTTTTCATTAATATTGTTAATCAAGTCTTGATACTCTACTACCCTCCCATATGAATCATACTTGTATTTGAATTTAGAGATAACGGCAGAACCTGCACCTTGAAACTGTATTTCAGTAATTAAATCATTTTCATCATATACATAAATCATTTTATCATTATTGCCAAATATTTTTTCTTCGATAAGATTTGTTTCGTATGTATCAAGTTTGTAATTATATGTCACTAACGGCACGTTATTAATCAAAATTTTCCAGATTCTGCCAAGTTCGTCGTAAGTAATGCTATAACTATAATCATCAGCAAGTCGAATCGTTATTAACTGATCTTTATCGTTGTACGTATAAACAACGTTTGAAGTCTCTCCGGTTTGTGAAACTTCTATATATAATTTCTTGAGCAAACCATTATCGTAATATTCGTAATATTGGGCCACATCCTTACTATTGCTAATATGATCTATCAGCCCAGTAATTTCATTATAATAGTAATAAGTAGTATTGTCGAACTCATCTGTTGTTGAAGACACATATTGTGAAGTGTTTGAAGTATATTCTGTGCTTGTATCAAAATATTGAATATAACCATTTCCCGACCTCAGTTGAACACTATAAACCTGCCCAAAATCGTTGTAATCCGAAGTCGACTTAACATTATCGCTTATAATTTCTATAATACTATTGAATTCCTGAACGATTTGGATTTCGTTATTGTTATCATCTTCAATATATTCAGGGTAAATACTTAAACCTTCATCCCAAGCAGGATACGTTAATGAATAAGTGTTTTTTGTACCTTGATATACTTCAATTACTCGACCAAATGTGTCGTACTCATATCTTGTCGAATTTGATATATAAAAAACACTCAATCCGTCGAATACTACTTCACCTTCGCCAAAATACTCAAATGAAATATTTAAGAATTCACAAGTTGGCGCTACTGTTACCTCATCAAAAACAAATTGCCAACTGTTATATTCGAGATTAAAATTTATTTCTTGAGCAAAAGATATTTCGTTACCATATGCATCTGTTTGCTCAATGTATATTCTAAATGACTTATAGTCTGTCAAATTGGCGTTATTAACTAAAGGTGCCGAATAATTATACGCCCACCCGCCAACGTATAATTTTCCACCATACTCAACAATATCTTCGAAATAATTTTTTTTAAGTGTTTGAGTTATTCTTCCATTCAATCCAATTGCGGTATTACCTAATATCTTTTGAAACAAAGAATCCAGTGTTCCTGTACCGCCATTAAGAGAATAAAAGTTATAGACTGTATCTACCGATTGATCAACATACCACCTTGCTAATCCGTTTTCAAAAGAGGAGTTTTCTATTAAATTAACTCTCGATGATTCAAAGTCATTGTAATATGAAATATTGTCAAAATAAACATCTCCCGTTGTAGAACTATACAATTTTATATTGACTAATGTATCAGATTCGAGTACATATTCGGTGAAGGTAAGTCTATGCCATTCACCATCATTATCTACTAGTTGAAAATCATCGTTAATTGAAATATATACAGCATCTGTATCTTGACCGCAGTTTTTCACATCAACTGTAAAATTATGAATTCCTTTATCCAATGTAATAGACTGATAAACGTAGCCATACTCACTACCAGTAGTGTGTATTCGCAGTGAAGATTTTCCCGTCTTTACATAATCGGATCCACTTACAGTCGAAAAGTTTGCCCCCGCTCCAGAATATGCTGTCCAATTGCTTAATAATGATTCAAAACCATTGTTTTTTATCGGATTATGGACTGATTTTTGAGGAGAAGATTGATTGACAATTTTATGATTATTATCATAGTTATATTTTCCATTTACCAAGGTACTTGGATTAACAAAAATGTCTAAATATTCATGAAAGATAGCATTCCCATGATCATCAATAACGTTAACAGTATGTCCGTAATTGTCAAATTTATATAGAACAAAATTTCCATTATGATCAGAAATCAAGGTTTGTTTTAAACTTGAATCATAGTTAATTTGCGATACTTTAGTAGAATCAAAGTATGATTCATAATTTGATATCTGACTACTTTCGCTAGTTAAGTAATGGTACCTAACATCCTCACCATATGTAAGCACTCCTGTCGTTTCGTTAACAAATTCCATATAAACTCTAGACATCTGTTTTGTTATGTAATGATCATATCGTGCTATTTTGTCTACATTGCTAAGATTATTTATATTTAGTGATAAATTCTTATTTTGGTTATAGTTTGTCATATAATAGATATCATGAAGATAGTTGGTCGTACCGTAATATTTATAGTATACTTTTTCAAGTATATGGAGGGTCCCCCCCTCAATTGTTTTTAATGTTGCACTATCGAGATTCCCATTAACATATACAAAATCTATAACGTTACCAGTATAATCATAGACTTCTTCAACCAAATTTGGATAACTGGGATTTCTAATAATAGTTGTTATCAAAAGGTTATCAAGATTAGATATGTTGTCAAGATAATTATTAACAAAAACATATTTTGTATTGTCTTTTGACAAAAGAAATATCTGATCTTGTTGACCATATTCGTCTAAATGCTTTACAACATTATCCCCAGTACCATCCTCAGAAACATAACATGAATATGAATCATAATCTCCGTCGTCCATTCTCGAATCACATGTTGAAAGTGAGAAATATGACCGGTTTCCTGTATAATCTTTAGTATAGTAGGATGCACTAGCTTCACCTACATGTAATGTCATATTGAAATTGATATTCCAACCGTTTCCATACCCTACATTAGGGTTTTGTGACATTGACACGTTGTTGTTGTAGGCAAAACTTACTCCTAGAGACTGTAAGTCGGTTTGAAATGAAATATCCTCTCGAACAATATTTAGCTCTTGTGTGAAGTCAGAAATAAATCCAGTTCCTGCATTCCCGACTTCATGTGAAGTATAAGTCCAATAATCCTTGATTCCATTACTGTCCATAAATCCAATTTCAATCGTAGGTTTATAAGTTGTATATTCTGTTGAGTATAATTTCAGTATTTCCCCATCACTCTTCAACTCAAATCCTGGCATGTAAGTATAGTTCAATTTGTTCCATTTATCCACAGAAGAAGTAATATCTAGTTTGTAAGTTCTATTTCCGCCTTCTATCTCAGCATAATCAATTATGATTGAATCTACCGTTCGGGTTGTATCCCACCCAAGAGTCGATAAGTATAGATAATTTTGAAGCTCATGTAAATACAAAGTGCCGTAACCAGTAGTGCTATATGAAGTCAAATTAAGAGTGGCATATGTAATATCAAAATTTTTCAAAAAACTTGGAACAACAAAATTAATGTACCCAAGATAAGCAGCAGATAAAAGTGTTGGTTTTCCGTCATTGCATGAGATAATGGTTGAAGTTGGATACTTAGAATTAACATTTAGCCAAGTATGTTTTAAATATGTATCAGATATACTAACGTTATCTACCTTTGATGAAATACTTGGATCAATAGTTACCGGATATTTAGCTTTGCTCAACCAATAATCATCTACCGATAGTGTAATAATGTATCTCCCATTATTGACATTAATTACCTTCATGGAAACAGCGTTTGAAATATCACCATTCGAATCGACTGCATATAGATCTGTTAAGTCGAAAACAGTATCTCCAATATCGTTCACAAATAGATATTGACCTTCTTGAAAAATCAAATTCAAATTTTTTGTTTCATATTCAAAAGACATTGAAAAGTCTTTGATATATCTTTGAAGAATAATGTTTTCTTTGAGTTTAGTTCCTGTCAAAACGTATTGAATGTCTACGCCATCCAAGACATCTCCATAGAAAATTTCTTGATTGATTCCAGTTAATTCTTTCATGTTTCTTGATTTTAAATCTGATTCATCTAATTGAATAGAAGACTTAGAAATTCCAGATATTGACCATGAAATTGAATAATCTCTCATTGTAAGTTTGATAGACTTGTTTTCATCAAGATTTTTTGGGAACTTCATTGAGAACTTATTCGCTAGATTGCTGTAAGAGTCATCAGAAGTATCGTACTTAAGCGAATTATTGATGTTTTCCCATTTCCCATCTTTTTGATAATGCACAGTATCGGAATACATTGCTACGACATAACTTCCATCGACTCGTTGGAAAGTTTTTGTATTTTCAGTTCGCATCGATTCGATTTCACCCAGCAGTTCGACTTGATTGACATCAAAATCATCATCTGTTGTTGTGGGATATTTATCTTTGTCTATCAAGTCTTCGTCCACATCTTTTGAGTCTTCTGGAATCGAATAAGCATAAGTATTTTGAATGTTTGGTAAAAGGCTACCAAGAATCGCAATTAAACACACTATAGCAAATACCTTTCTCATCTTCCAGTTGAGACCGGCTAAAGCTAAAAAGAAATCGTTACTGACATCATGTTTCAACCACTTTTTCATTTTTTCCTCCGAAAATAAAAAATACTTGTCATTCATTATGTACAAGCAAGATGTCTTTACATGCAATTTTATTAGTAATTAAATCAAATCATATACTCATTATAAATAAAAATCAATAGTGAATAATAAAATTTTTTTATGTTGTGAATCTTTTAAATATGATGCATGCCAATCTGTATATTTTTAACCCTTAAAGTAGTTCAAAAGTGAATCTTTTGAAATTAGGAAAGAAACGTACATTTATAATATAACTCATGACTTTCAGTTTCTATTTGTTCCCACAATGGACAAAATATGTTCACATAGAGAAAAAATGCCATCGGATACCTTTTGAAAGGATCTGATGGCTCTTTCTTATGTCATTTTGAAATTTGTTTACATTCTAATGAGATAATTAAGTGGTTTTCAAGTGTCGTTTTAATGAAAGCAATACCACTGTCTCTACATACTTAGAATGCACCTTATTGCTCGAAAACAAGGTGTTGTGTGTACTCAAGAAACATCAAAATACCATATTTTATGTTTACACACACAAGTACGAAAAAATCAAAGAAACATTTTAATAAAAAAATGACAAGGTTTATTGATTTAGAGAATCCAAAAAGTCTTTTTCGATATGCTCTAATTCTGATTTAAATACTTTTTCAATTTCGCTTAATAAATTATATCCCTTATAGCTATAAACAAATATAAATTTTTCTTTGCCATAACGATTGATTAAATACTTTACGAATGCTCCTGCTATTGGATATGTAATTTCATCTGCGTAACTTAAAAAGAAATCATTTTTAACTAGATTTTTGATGTTTAAGTATTTATCAGTTTTTATGAATATTCGTACCCATTCATCGTTAGATTTACTCTGCCATAAATTGTCAAAATACATCGCTAGCCCCTCTATAAGAAAATTAGATTTAGGCTTGTTAAGGATATAAGAAATAATATGAGCGTCTTCGTGATACCCTATACATTTAATTTTCTCATTGTATACTGCATATATTTCATCTGGCGGATTTGCAAAACCATTGCATGGATCATTATCTCCATATATTTTTCCAACTAACTCTGGTGTTTCTAACAAAAAGTAATTTATTTTAAACGTTGGGTTAACATTTAGAAAACTAGTTATTTCTTTATAACATTTTTCTTGAATACTCCTTATTACTTCGATATTTTTTTCAGCCAATGAGTCTTTAGCAAAGTAAAAATTATAATGTTCACTGGTATGTTTATATAACTCAGGCAAGTTCATGTTAAATGTCCTCCTTTTTACTATGCAGTTACATTTTATATATTTTGATGCTGATTATGGAAAGGATACAATAAAGATTAGTCTTTTAAACATCCTATAGGTATAATTTTTATACCATCTTCTCTTGTGTATGCCATTTCTCCACCTGTTATAATCATCAACAAATCCGGTTCTTTTAATTTATGTGAGGTTCTTGATTCATTTGCTTTTCTAATTAAATCGACTACTTCTAACAGATGTTTTGCTGCTTCTTCGATTTGTTTTGAACCTAACTTGATTTCAATTAGAGCAAATCTTCCATCTTCTAAGTTCAATACTGCATCTACTTCAAGATTCATCCTATCCCTATAATAAGATATTCGTCCACCAAGTGTTGATGCATATACTTTCAAGTCTCTAACGCATAAATTCTCAAAAATAAATCCAAATGTTTCAAAATCCTGAGATAACACTTGTGGTGTTAAGCCTAAAGCTGCAACAGCAATAGATGGATCAATAAACATTTTTTTATTAGAACTCCTTATAGACGTTTTAGACCTGATTGACGGATTCCATGCTGGCAAATCTTCAATGACGTAAAGTTTATTCAATGCATTGATGTATTCGTAAAAAGCTGATTCTGATAAACTCACATTAGCATTAACATCGTCAATGATTGTCTTATTTAATGTAATTGTACCTAAATTCCTCGCGTATGACTTAAGTAATTGCTGAACTTTAATTGGTTCTCTTTTTTTACCATCAACTGTTGAAATGTCCGTTTGAATAATATTCTCTATATAAGACTTGGCAACTAGCAACTTTGCTGATTCTGTTTTCTTGCTTAAGCTTGAGGGCCAACCGCCTCTACAAGAAGCAAAGATTAGATTTTCAATTGTTAAGATTGATTTGAACCCATCAATATCATAATTTTTGTCATCAAACAGTTGTCTTAAAGAAACTAACCCATTTGATTCTTTTGACTCGTACAAACTCATTGGATACATCTTTAAGCGAGCAATTCTACCTGTACCGCTATGCATAATTTTTGATTCATCTACGACTGTTGATCCTGTTAAGATGTATAAACCTTCAGTGCTTAAATTATCAATAGATGTTCTAATAGCATCCCACAAGACAGGTGCCATTTGCCACTCGTCTATCAGTCTAGGTTTTTCGCCTTCAAGTAAGAGTGAAGGTTTGGTCTGTGCAGTCAATAAATATCCCTGTGATTTATCAGGATCTTGTAATTTTAAAATACTTCTCGCCTTCATAGATGCACTAGTAGTTTTCCCACACCATTTTGGACCAGTTATTAACACCGCACCAAAGGCCTCTAGATATGTTTCTATTTCACTATCGATGTTACGAACAAGATATGTTGGAATCATTATATCACTCGCTTTCTTACCTAGATTTTATCATAATTCAACATATAAAACAATACTAAATGGAGTAATTTGCATTATTTCAAAAGATTATTTTGTAATATTTTAATGGTGTTTTTTGCACATAAACTCCATATTATCAATACCATTGTGCACATTATCTTATTCTCATTGTGCTTTTTTTAGATTATTTATTGTGCAAATTGGATTGATGTAGTAGATTCTGAAATTTTGTGTTCATTCATCTATAAAACAAATTCAGTAAGTCCAATTGAGTTCGTCTATTGCATTATAGGAACAAAGAATTATTCGGATGATGAGTTCAAAGAACGCCGATTTGAATATCTTAAAACTGAACCAATCGTTGTGGGAACATATCATAAAGCGGATGGCTTAACTAAGATGAATTACCGGTTGTGGTGATTTAAATTTTTGCAAAATAGATGTTTCCACACACGAGAAATTATATGCTTAGAGCATATAAATATGTTTCCACATTGATTTTCTTATGTTTCCACATTGGGCAAAAAGTAAAAAAAGAAGCATTTAACCACTATTTTGGGGGTTAGATGCTTCTACTACGATTTTATGAATGGTTTTGTTAAGCGGTTTTTAAAGAAAGCAATGTGACACTTTCAACGTGATAGGTTTGTGCGAACATATCTACCGGCTGAATTCTTTTTATATCATAGTCGCTTTTTGTAATCATATTTAAATCACGTGATAAAGATAAAGGATCGCAAGAAATATATACAATCTTTTTAGGTGTCAATTTTAACAATGAATCGACAAATTTTTTATCAAGCCCAGCTCGAGGTGGATC
>CALEZX010000038.1 GCA_937928185.1 uncultured Caryophanales bacterium | reverse complement strand
CCTCAATTAATTCTTTAATATAATAATTTGAAAGATCTCGCGGCCAAAAAATGAAAGCAGGACATTTATATCTACCAGATAATGATGATGATTTAATTTATAATAAGTCAGGTGTTTATACATTATACGAACATTTTCAAAATGTAAATAATGTAAATAATAAAAATACACCTATAACAACAATATATGATGATTTTAAAACATTAAATACAAATAAATATAGTTATATAATATCCCACAATAATATAACAGTATTTAGTAATAGTAGTAATATTACTAATTGTTATGTTTGTGGTGTACAAAGAATTGATGATCCATATAACTATAACAGTTATATTAATTTTATTATTAAACCATTAGTTGATTCTAATTTATCATTTTTATTATACAATCCAAATTATTCTGATAATGAACAATTAGAATATATATTAGAAAATTGTTATAGTTTTTATGTTAATGATATTGAAATAGATTTATTATCTATTTATGATAGTAATCCAGACAGTTATAAAAATGATTTCAGTTTAATCAAATATTATTTAAATAAAGATACTAAATATGATATTAAAATTCAATTCAATAGTAATCTTTATTATTGTATTAGGCGCCAAGATTTAGCAGTGACTAATATATTTTTTCCAGAACAGCTATAAAAATTAAAAAATCTTGGCCCCCTTTCGGGGGCCTGGCAGGTTTCTGGGAAATGTGTTTTTTTATTTCACATTTTCTTCTCCTTCGTCTTTCGGAGAGATACAACATCCCCCCAGATAATGACTCCTAGGCCAGCTACCATAGCTGGCCCACCGACAATAATCGCAACCGGCCACGGTACAACACGTACCACGGCCAGGATGGCTAGGACCGTTGCCAGTCCTAACCAAAGAATGCATGTTTTTTCAAAAATGTCTAACATTGTCCGTCCCTCCTTTGGGTTTATTGTTTTATTTAATAATTTCTATATAAAAGCTTTGATTATTAAAAAAAGTTAAGCCCCCTTTCGGGGGCCGAATTTTAGTCGTACCACTTCTGAATCCATTGGTACCTGTGGTTTCCGTTTCGATCAATCGACACCTTAATGCGTCCGTTCGACTGATCTCGAAACAATTCCATAATACTCACAGATCCTGGATCGTTCGTCGTTACACGACAAATTGTTTCTCCATGTTCATCTTTCTCTTTTCGAATTAATGTCTGCTTCATTAGATCTCCTTTTATTCGTACATTATATTCCATATTTCGTGAATTTCAGGAAACTTATTTTTATTAACAAATTTAATTGAATACTTATTTTGTTTTATTGCTTCCAAACATAATTCAAAATTTTGATTTATATCTGGAATAAATTTTAATGCATATCCACATTGTTTAACTGCTTCCAAACAAATTTTTCTTGTTTTATTTCTATTTTTAATACATTTAATAACAATTCCCCATTCTCTAACTGCTTCTAAACAAATCTTTCTTGTTTGATTTTTTTTTGCAATATATTGTATTGCACATCCATTTCTTCTAACAATATCAATATACATATCTTCAGTTAATGTATATTTTTGTAAAGATTCAATATCTCTAATAAAATTATTAATAAATTCTTCTCTATTATTTCCGTCCCAAACAAGTTTTTTAGTCATAAAGTAAACTCCATATTTGATATATTTCAGGGAACTTTTCTTTATTTACATATCTTATGCAACTTTTGTTTTTTTTAATAGCTTCTAGACATATATTAAATGTAGGATTTTTTACAACACAAAGTACTGTAGGATTTTTTTTAACTGCTATTAAACACACATCTTCTGTTTGATTTTTGATAACTTCTAAAACCCAACTGTCATTTTTTACAGCTGTTATACACATTTCGTGAGTGGGATTTTCAACATATTCTATCGCCCATCCCGATTTTTTAATTGCTGCATTACAAACTTCTTCTGTTTTTGCGTTACAATATTTTAAATATGTTCCTATTCTTTTAACTTGTTTTAAACAAAACTGTTCGTCATCCCAACAATTTTTGTCAAATATATCAGTTTCTTTTTTATTCATACATCAACCTCCAAATATATTTTATCTCCGGAAATTTATTCTTATCGATGTATTTGATGTTTTTTTTATCTTGTTTGATAACTTCTATATACATGTCAAAAGTAGGATTTTTAATATGTACAATAGATGAAGCATCAAGTCTTATTGCTTCTAAACAAATTTTTTTTGTTTGATTTTTAACAAGACCAATACATAGAGGATTTTGTTTAACTGCTGCCATGCAAATTTTTTTTGTTTGTTCTTTAACATACTGTAAATTCCAACCGTTTCTAGAAACGGCGAATAAACACAGTATTTCATCTTGATTTTCAACAAATCGAAATGTCAAAGGATCATCTTTAATAGCCAAAAAACAAAATTCTCTTTTTTTATCTATTACATATTCTAATGCCCATCCAGTATTCCTTAGTGCAATTAAACATAGTTCATATGTTTGATTTTTAACGTATTTTAAGTTTAGACCATCTTCAATAACTGCTTTTAAACAGTTATTAAAATTGCTCCACCATGAAGAATCATTTTCTTCAAACATTTTATTTTCCTTTAAAAATATTATAAAAAATCTCGGCCCCCTTTCGGGGGCCTGTTGTCATTTGTCGGACGGGAGGGACCGGTTGATGTCCCTCCTAACCTCCCAACCCTGGCGGATCATTTTCTCGATCCGCCAGCGATTGAGATTGATCCCGACGTTGACGGCGATGACAAGTGTCGTCAACGTCCCAATGAGTGATCCAATGAGCCCCATTTCGGGGCTAATTGAATCGAACCAAATTTCTATCGCCGTGGCCGTACCGGCCACGATAGCGATTGTTAAAGATTTCAGCCACAGCCTGTAATATAAGACTGTGGCGATTCCAAAAAGGCACCCCACCCAGCTGAATTTCGCTGGGTCGATGTGTTGATCCTTATCCTTATGAAGTAACATATTCACCTCTCCTATTAATGGGTTTATTATTAGTTGATTAATAATTTCTATATAAAAATCTCGATTATTAAAAAAAATTATAGGGGCCGAAGCCCCTATTCATACATTAACCTCCATATCTCATGTATTTCGGGAAATTTGTCTTTGTTTATATATTTTATTGTTTTTTTGTTTTGTCTTATCGCTTCTAAACACATATCATATGTTTGTTCTTTAATATATTGTAATGCATTTCCATCTTCCTCTACTGCAGCTATACATATTTTCTCCGTTTGATTATTGACATACTTTAATGCATAACCGTTTTGTTTAACGGCTTCTATACATATCTCCTCCGTTTGATTTATCACAGACTCTAATGCATGACCGTCTTGTTTAACGGCTTCTAGACATATCTCATGAGTTTGGTTTTTTACACATCGTAGTACACAGCCGTCCTTTTGAACAGCTGTTAAACATATCTCATGAGTTTGGTCATGAACATACTGTAGAGTCCATGGATTGACTTTCATCAGTTCTATACAATCTTCCTCATTATACATATCGTATGACTTACTCATACATTAACCTCCATATCTCATGTATTTCGGGAAATTTGTCTTTGTTTATATATTTTATTGTTTTTTTGTTTTGTCTTATCGCTTCTAAACACATATCATATGTTTGTTCTTTAATATACTTTAACACATGAGCGTTTCTTTTAATCCCTACCAGACAAATTTCCGGTGTTTGATGTTTTACAAATTGTAATGCTAATCCGTTTTGTTGAACAGCAACCAGACATATCTCTGGTGTTTGGTTTTTAACATCTTGTAGTGCATATCCATTTTGTTGAACAGCAACCAGACAAATTTCCGGTGTCTGATGTTTTACAAATTGTAGTGCATATCCATTTTGTTGAACAGCAACCAGACATATCTCTGGTGTTTGATTTTTAACATATTGTAAATTCCAGCCGTTTTTAGAAACGGCGAATAAACACAGTGTTTCATCTTGATTTTCAACAAATCGAAATGTCAAAGGATCATCTTTAATAGCCAAAAAACAAAATTCTCTTTTTTTATCTATTACATATTCTAATGCCCATCCAGTATTCCTTAGTGCAATTAAACATAGTTCATATGTTTGATTTTTAACGTATTTTAAGTTTAGACCATCTTCAATAACTGCTTTTAAACAGTTATTAAAATTGCTCCACCATGAATTAAATTTTATTACTTCCAAACAATCTTCAGGATCGTTCCAATCATAGTCTTCATTCATACATTAACCTCCAAATTTCATGGATTTCAGGGAATTTATCTTTATCCACAAATTTTATAGATTCTTTATTTTGATTGATGGCTTCTAAGCAAATTTCAAAAGTTTTATTTTTTACGTGTTTTAATAACCAACCATCTTGTTTAACGACATACAAACACATTTCGTGTGTTTGATTTTCTACGTCGTTTAATGATCCATTTTCGTTTTTAATTGCAGCCCAACACAATTCTTCAGTTTGTTCTTCAATAAACTTTAACACCCACCCCTTTTTTTCTACAGCTATCATACATATTTTGGGCGTTTGTTTTCTAACATATTGTAATGCCCAGCTGTTTTGTTTGACAGCTTCTTCACAAATCTCAGTTGTTTGATTGTTTACAAATTGTAAAGCAAGACCGAATATTTTAACAGCTTCCATACAACTATCAGGATTATCCCAATCATATGATTCATTCATATAATAACCTCCAAATTTCGTAAATCTCAGGGAATTCTTTTTTATCTATATACTCAATATAGTCTTTTTCTTTTTTAATTGCTTCTAAACACATATCAAATGTCTTTTTTTTGATATGTTTTAATGCATATCCATTTTGTTTCATAGCAATTAAGCACATTTCTTCTGTTTGTTCTTTAACATAATGTAAAGAACACCCATTTTCTTTAACTGCTGCTAAACAAATCTCGTAAATTTGTTCTTTAACATATTTTAATAAATGACCATTTTTTCTGACAGCTGTTAAACACAATTCTTTTGTTTGTTCTTTGACATATTGAAAGGACCATTCATTTTCTTGAATAGCCGCTAAACAAATTTCTTGTGTTTGTTTTTTTACATGTTTTAGTAACATTCCGTCTTTTTTGACGGCTTTCATACATTCAACAGGATCATTCCAATTATATCCATTATATCCATGACTAAAATTGTATTTATTCATAGAGCAACCTCCAAATTTCATGGATTTCTGGAAATTGTTTTTTATCTACATACTCAATATAATCTTTTTCTTTTTTAATCGCTTCTAAACACATATCAAATGTCTTTTTTTTGATATGTTTTAATGTCCAACCGTATTGTTTAACAGACATCATACATAAATCTTCAGTCTGTTTTTTAACATATTTTAACGAATATCCATCTTGTTTAACTGCTTCCATACATATTTCTGGTGTTTGTTTTTTAACAAATTTTAACAACAAACCATCTTTTTTGACAGCTGTTAAACACAATTCTTCATTTTGATTTTCAACATATTGAAATGACCACTCGTTATTGTTTATTGCTTCTAAACAGATTTCAGGTGTTTGATTTTTAACAAATCGTAATAAAAAAGCGTCTTCTTTAACAGCTTTTAAACAATCGTACGGATCATTCCAATTATATCCATGACTAAAATCGTATTTTTTATTCATATAATAATCTCCAAATTTGGTGTATTTCGGGAAATTCTTTTTCATCGACATACATAATTGTGTTTTTATTTTGCTTTATTGCGTTTAAACACAATTCATATGTTCTTTTTCTAACATATTTTAAGTTCCAACCGTCTTGTTTAATTACATATAAACACATCTCGTGTGTTTGTTTTTGTACGTAATCTATCGAACCATTATCGCGCTTAATTGCTTGCCAACACATCTCCTCTGTTTGATTTTTTACAAATCTTAAGAAATAACCATTTTTTTTAACTGCTGTCATACAATCTTCTGGATCATCCCAGTTGTATTTATTATTCATTAAAATTTCCTTTTTTATAAAAACATTATAAACAGTCATTATATCTGTTTTTTATAATTATTATTTCTATATAAAATAATAGATTTTAACAAGATCTCGCGGCCAAAAAATTCCATAATAAGTTAAACTCTTTTTGTTAAATATTTCTAATAAATTCAATAACAACGAATAACACATGTTTTATTTAAATTCTAAGTTCATATTTAGAATACAATTAATAACCTTTTTAAAAAAAAATAAAAAAAATGAGAGAAATAATACCACAGCAAATACAATATAATACACCATATCAACAATTAATATTACATCAAAATACACAAGATTCAAAAGTCTATTTATCAAGAACATCAAATTATATATTAAATGCAATAGGAAATGATTTAATACTGAATGGTTTTAATATTATATCAATAACAACAGAATCATTAAGTACAGTTAAAATAAGATTATCACCAGGATTATTAATACAAGATACAACATTAATTAGTATTGAAGAAGAAACAGAATTATCAATCGATGTATTACCTTATGATAATAACAATGGTTATTTAATTATTTATACAGATTATCAATATTTAAATCTAGTACAAGAAAATAATTTAAAGCTTAAATTATCTTATATTTCTGCAGATGGTGATTCAATTGAGCCTTCTACAGATATTTGGGACCCGAATAAAAATAGAATTCTTCTTTATAGATTTAGTTTTATTAAATTACCACAAGCTACATTAACTCAAATTACAACTCCTACTTTTACAATATTTAATCGCGAATATTTTCTAAATGGTGAAAATAATTTTACAAACTATCAATCAAAGCTTTTAGATCACGCTGTTGATGGTCCGACTTATGGTTATGCAACAACTACTAAAGCTGGTCATGTTCGAATTGGTGAAAATATTAATATCGATAACGGAACAATTTCGATATTAAACGCTTCAACAACAACAGCTGGCGTTCTTAGATTTGCAACAGAAGAAGAAGCTTTAGCTTTAGTGTCACAAGAAGTAGCATTAACGCCTGATTCTATTCGACATCTAATTTTAAATATTAAAGATATCGAAGTTCAGGTAACAGATCCGGGTGTAACATTAGGAACTGCCTTGATCTTATCCTAAGATATTACAACAATCTTAGGACAAAGGGGGTTTCACGTCTTAGTAAGATCTTTATGGAGATTTTATGAAGTTGATAGTAACGATATTGATATTCGCTATTTGGAATTTTTTGATTTATTTTATTTTTGGTAATGATCCACAAGAATTATACGAAGTGATAAAGATAACTATTTATCAAACTGGTGCTTTATCTTTTGCATGGCTTACATGGCGATAATATGATTATTTTTAAAAGTTAGGAGAATTAAATTGAGAAAAATTTTTATTGCGATGTGGTTTTTGATTTTATTTTCAGTTCCAGCTTTTTCTTATGCTAAAGATGTTACATTAGCATGGGATCATTCGACTTCACCAGGTGTTTCTTATATTGTTTGGTATGGTCCGACTGAAAGAACTGGTATGTCTCCAACAGATAATCCTTATCCACATCATATTAAAGTTGGTTATGTAGATACATATACTATTCAAGATCTTGGACCAGGAACATGGTATTTTTCAGTATCTGCTTACATTGAAGGTGTTGGAGAAAGTTCTTATAGTAATGAAGTGTCAACAACACTACCAGGATATGTACCACCAGCTGACAATTTACATACTCCAGTACAAGATATCTTAGCGCCAAATACATTGACAATATCATCTATTTAATTATTAATTTACTAGATAATCTCCTTCAAGTTCTTCTTCTAGGAGATTATCTAGATCTTGCGGCCAAATAAAAATATTGGAATAAATAATGTCTAGAGTAGTAACACCAGAACAATTAAGGTTTAATGATCCTTATCAACAAAGAATTTTTCAATACGATACACAAGATTCAAGAGTTTATTTATCAAGAACTTCAAATTATTTACTAAAATCAATAGGTAATGATGTAGTAATAAAAGGATTTGATGTAGAAGAAATAAAGTATATAAATGACATAATACAAGTAACATTATCCCCAGGATTATTAATACAGGATACAACATTAATAGAATCATTAGAACCAGTTACACTAGAATTAGATATTTCTACATTGGATCATTGTACTGGACATTTAATAATATATACTAATTATCAATATATTAAATCAGTTGAATTAAATGAATTTAGAATTAAATTAGCATTCATTAGTAATGATGGATTAGTAATTTCTCCATTAACAGATCCTTGGGATAAAAATAAAAATAGAATGTTTTTAAATTTATATAGATTTAGTAAAGATCCCAATACTTTTAGAGAATTAATACATCCAAAATATTTTTATATTAATGGTAGAAAATATTGGCGGCGAGGTCTATCAAATTTCGTACCAGTAGATGATAGTACTTCGTCTTTATATCCAAACTATTACGAAATTCCACATAATTTAAATTCTTATAAAATATACCCACAATTATTTGATAACGAACATTATCAGCAAAAAATTAATACTTTTGAGTTAAAAGATATTAATGAATTTAAAATTAGTTTAGATGAATACATTCCATTCAACGGTCATTATCAATTAACTATTAATGATCCAAATGATTGTGAAGTTTATCGGATATCTAAAACAGCATTAGATGTAAATCAACAGTATGTTGTAAATCATAATTTAAATAGAAAATATTTATTAGTGCATGTTTATAATTCTTCAAAAGAATTAGTTTATCCTCGATTTATTCAATTAACTAATGAAAATTCATTACTTGTAGATTTTTCAAATTTATTAGAAGATGAATCAGAATATTACGATGTTGTTGTTACATATCGTTTTATAGAAGAAATTGTAATTCCTCCTGAAGATCTCGCGGCCACAGAACATTTATTTATAGAACATAATCAAAATAAATTTTATGTAGCAACACAAATAATAAATGATAGTAATGATATATTGTATTTTCCAAATGATTCAATAATACAATTATATGATTCAGATACAGTAATATTAGATACAAAAGAATGTTTTCTAGAACCAAATACATCTTATACATTAATAGTTTATAGAAACACAAGATTATTATTTAATTTATATGATGATTATACTTGGGAATCACCTTTTCCAGAATTTGTTTATGAATTTGAAAGAGATGATTTAGATGAAAATTCTCAAATAATAATTACACATAATTTAAATAACTCAAATGTAATAGCACAAGTTTTTGATCCAGAAAGAAATCTAGTAATACCAAATGAATTTATAGTTACTGATGATAACAATATTCTTTTAGATTTCTATGATAAAGAACTACTTGATATAAACAAATATACAGTAGTAATTTATGGTTATTTTAATAATGCTTTATATGATGAAACATTAGATCCAGTTACAAAAGAAGTAGAACTTGATTTAACTGATACTCCTCTTAATAATCCATTCTTCTTTTGTTTTGATTCATCAACGAATAAGCAGATCTGGCCGTCAGAAATAGAAAATACATCATTAAATCATTATAATTTTAAATTTCCAACATATACAGATTTAATAAATGTAAATATAGTAGTAGCAATAGGTTTCAATTATTTTCAACAATTATTTACAAATACAGAACCAACAATATCATTACTAACAAATAAAATAACAATTAATCATAATTTAGATACATTAACACCAATTACACAAATATATTATCAAAATCAAATAGTAAATCCAAATAATATACAAGTAATTGATCGATCAAATATTCAAATTGATTTATCTAATTTTGATTTAACAGTAGCAGCTAATTTTAAAGTAGAAATAATTACTGGTAATTATGAACCACCTCCACCAGTAATTTCAGTAGATTTATCACCAATTTATAATATGATTTCAAGAGACGGTACATTATCAGCAAATTCTGATAGTTTACTGTCAACACAAAGAGCAATTAAAACTTATCATGATAGTTTTTATCGTTCACAAGATTTAGGATTAGTATCTACAGATACTATTATTGATGCTTCATTCCGTTTTACTTCTTTAACTATTTCGGAATCAGCAACACCATTTACAATTTATTTTTATAATTGGCCCAATTTAGGTGTTTGGGAAACTACTTTAAGAATAACATCAAATGCAGAACTTTCAGTTCATTTTATGAATGTTTCACCAGATACTTTTAATTTTGAAGCTGACATAACATATTTTCTGAAATTTTCTTCAGTTGATCAAGGATTAATTATTGATGGTAGGATAGGTTAAAACTATGAAATTTTATGGTATAGACTCAAAAGGTCCGATTCAAGTTGAACTTGTTGAAACTCTTGATTCGTGGACAGAATCAGATTATAGGAGGATGGTTTTAGTTTCAACACCTTCTATTTCTGGACTTCAATGTATTTATTATGGTTCGTCATCAGGATGGATCAATCTTACTGAAATCGATGCTTCTCAAATTACTTCTGGTATTATTGATATTTCACATATTCCAGAATTAAATGGTGAATTAATTACTTCTGGTATTATTCCAGAAGCAAGAATTCCATTATTAACCGCTGATAAAATACCAAATATCTCAGCTACTAAAATTACTTCAGATGTACTTGATCCAGATAGGATTCCTGGATTACCAGGTGAAATTCTTACATCAGGAACAATTGATCCCGCACGGATTCCTTCAGGACTTATTCCTACATTAGTTGTTGTTGCAGATGATACTGAAAGATTTGCATTAACAACAGATGAAGTTTCTTACGGTGATACTGTAAAAGTAAATGCAGAAGGAGAAAATCCAGCAGGAGCTACATATTTCGTAAAAGATGTATTAAATCTTGATAACGAATTAGGTTATGAATTATTATCAGCTATTACTCCTTGGAGTCAAATCACGGATAAACCTGATTATCTTGAAGCACCAACTGAAGATCTTATATTCTTCAATACAATCGCATTTTAAGTCTATTAATCCAAATATTTTTACTGGGTTTGGATTTTTAAAATCCCGTGATCTTTAGATTTATTAATTTTAAAATATTTTTCGACTTTAGAAAATAAATTAATTTTAATAAATTCTTATTGTGACATAAAACTTTTTAATTTTCATTTTACTTGTATTACAAATTTGGTGTGCAAGATCTTCAAATTCATTTTTTAAGATTTAATTATATGTGTTGTTTGCATACTCAAACAATTGTTCTTTATTAATATTGTCTATAGTCAATTATCGCTAATTCGTAACTTTGATAATTTGCCTTTTTCAGACGAAACTTCGAGAGCTTAACAACTTCTTATTTAAATTTATTTGAAGATCTTGTCGCCAAACAAAAATATTATTATGGAGAATAATTTAAAAAATGGCTATTACAAATACTAGAAAAAAATTAATTTCATTATTACCAGCTAATACAAATGAACAACAACTATATGAAGTACCAGCATCATCACAAATAGATGCAGTACTACGTATATGTAATCAAGATACAGTATTAAGAAATTATTCAATAGCACATACAGATGTAGGACATGGTGATACAGCAGCAAGTGCAGATGATTTCATTGCATATCTACATCCAATAGATGCAAATGATACACATGAATATTCAATACATGCTTCAGCAACAGAAACTATTCGTATAAAAGCAGATATTGCAAGTAAAATTAGTTTTCATTTATCAGGAAATCTTAAAGTATTATCTTAATATTATTTTTAAAAAATTTATTTTTATTATTATTATTTTAAGGTATTTATAATATGCTTAAAGATATTTATAGACAATTTAATGAAACATTTATATCAACAGTTTATTCAAATAAATCACTTTGGGTTGAGTGTAGAACTCAGTATGATGGTTATGGTAATATCGATACATTAAATTCTGGTGGATTTGTTCCGAATTATGGTTACCATACTAAAGTTGAAACTGTTAAATTACTTAAATCAACTTCTTATAGTTATTTAAATGTTCAATCATTTACTGGTAAGGTTGTTGATACTGAAGATTTACCAACAATTGATATTTCGTATGATAATGGATATTCTTGGTCAACAGGTTATTCTGCTGGAGATATTTTTAAAAATGATACAGTAGATTTAAGAGGATATACTTGGGTTACAACAAATTCTCTTACTATACCAAGAATGGAACATTCATCTTGTGGAACTACTTCTGGTACTCTTGCTGCCGGTGGTACTTCATCAGGTGGTGGACTTACACCGTATTCCTCAGTAGAAAAATTTACAGGATCTGTTTGGGCAACAACATCAGCTCTTCCTGAAGCAGTTTATTTTCAAGCAATGTGTGGAACAACTACAGATGCTCTTTCATTTGGTGGTTTTCTGACTGGATTAGTTCCAACTACAAATACTCGTATTTGGGGTGGTTCTTCTTGGGCAACAACGTCTTCTCTTAATGTTTCAAGAGCATATTTAGGTGGTTGTGGAACTACTGCTGCTGCACTTTCTTTTGGTTCATATGGTGCAGATCCAAATAATAGAAAAACTGAAATATGGAATGGTTCTACTTGGTCAACTACAACAGCCCAATTAGTAAATAGTCCTTCCGGATTATCTGGTTGCGGAACGACAGCAAGTGCAATTTGTGTATGTACAGTTACTTGTGAAACTTGGAATGGTTCATCTTGGTCAACTCATGCGGTTCCTAGTTTAACTTCTAATCCAGCAGTTATTGGAACTTCATCAACAGATGCCGTTTGTTTTAGTGATAGTAATTGTTTTGCACTTGTAAATAATGTTTGGACAACAACATCGGGCATATCTAGAAGATCCAGAGAAGAATTATCAGGATCTGGTAATAGTACAACATCAATTCTTGCAATTGGTGGACTTGATAATTCGACTGTTGGTGTTCCTTATGTAGATAAAAGAATTCAAAATAATAATTATACTAAAGTTAGATTTAATATACCTACTGCATTTGAATCTTATGTTTGGGTAACAACGTCTTCATTAAATAGACGTGTTGACATGCAAACTTCTTTTGGTGATGGAATTTCTTGTATTTCAACAGGTGGTCGAAAAGAAGTTGCATATTGTGTTAATTATACAGAAGGTTTTGATGGACGTGTTTGGGTAACAACTTCTAGTCAAAATACTCTTGCAAGAGGTAATGCAGATAGTGGAATTGGTACTTCAAGAACAAGTGGAATGACAGTAGGCGGATCTGGATCTGGAGCTGGTTTAGGAATATTGAATACAACTGAGGTTTGGTCCGAAAATATGTTTTTTTCTGGTGGTGTTTGGTCGGTTTCAAAAGTATATCCGATATCTGTTGCTGGATGTGGTTCTTGTGGAACACCTACTGCTGCTCTTGTTTTTGGTGGATATACATCAACCAATCCACACACACCTGTTAATAAAACATATAAATTTAATGGTACTATTTGGTCTACTGTACAAAATATTCCTGTTGCACTTTTTCAGAGTATTGGAGTAGGTACAACAGCTAGTGCTTTATCATTTGGTGGTGTTAAAGATTATCCAGATGATATTCCTCCAGCACATGGATTAAAAACTTGTATGAAATGGAATTCTCCAGCTTGGTCAACTACATCAGCAACAATATTTTTAAGACATCAACGTCCTTATTGTGCTGGTTTTGGTTCGACTGCAAGTGCCGTTTGTATTGGAGAAACTGATGAAGAATCGACAAATAATTGTGAATGGTGGAATGGATCAATTTGGTCAACAACTACAAGCGCATTAGCACGTGATGGATATGTAAAGTTTGGATCAGCCAATGGATCTGCAACTAATGGTGGTATTCATTGTGGTGGACAACAGTCAACAGGTGCTTTAGTAAGAACATCATATAAATGGTTAAAAGCTGGAAAATTTAACGGATTTTTTATTTTATTTAGATAATTAAGGTATTTAATATGTTAAAAAATACTTATACTAAGTTTCGTGAAATACCTATTTATTCAGTATATGCAAATAGAGTTATTCAAGATCAAGTAGTCGATTTACGTGAAGGTTATGGTGGTATGATTGATGCAGTTAATTCAGGTGATTGGGTTTATAGATACGGTTATCGAACAAGAGTTCAAACACACAGATTACTAAATTCTGATGATTATACATATATTGAAGTTGGTGCAATTACACATAAACCTGTAGGTGATAATGATCCACAAATAACTGTTGATTTATCATTAGATGATGGTACAAGTTGGATTGAAGGATATTCTCAACCAGGAATTATTCAAAAACCAAGCGAATCATCAATTCTTGGTTATTCGTGGGTTACAACAACTGCAATTACACAAGCCAGAACACAGCATTCATCTTTCGGAACATCTTCAGAGTCTCTTGTATTTGGTGGAACTACATCTGTATCATCAACAACAGCATTAACTTCTTGTTATTTATTTGATAATAATGTGTGGGCAACTACATCAGCATTACCAGCTGGTGTTTATTTAAATGCAAGTTGTGGTGATATAACTGCGGGTATTTCTTTTGGTGGTAATAATAGTGGTGGTTCATCATCATTATCAACAAATATTTGGGATGGATCGGTTTGGTCTACTACTTCTGCTGTATTATCTCATGCAAAAGCATATTTAGGTGGTTGTGGAACAGCAGTTGCAGCACTTGCTTTTGGTTCAAATAATGCTTGGGCTTCTATGACTGAAATATGGGATGGTTCTATTTGGGCAACAACATCAAGTATGAATTATTCTTTAATGCTTGGATGTGTAGGTTGTGGAACTGTAAGTTCTGCAATTGCTGATGTTGGAATGCAAAGTGTTGGTGGTGAATATCCTATTATGTGTGAAACTTGGAATGGAACGATTTGGTCAACACGTTCAGGACCAACAATACATGCAGATATTCGTCAAGGTGTTCCAACTATGGTTGGTTCTTCAGCAGATGATGCATTGTCATATGCAGAAGAAGATTGTAGTATTTTATATAATAATATTTGGGCAACTACAACTTCTTTGGTAAAATGGAGACAACGTTTATCAGGTTCAGGAACTTCATCATCTGCATTAGCAATTAGCGGTTTTGGTAATGAAGCAGCAGTTGTAAATAATGTTGAAAAGTGGGTTAGACAATCATTATATACAAAGTTGAGATTTAATATACCTGAGAATTATGATACGTTTGTTTGGCAAACTACTTCAAATATGAATAGACGTGTTCGTGGAAATACTTGTTTCGGTGATCATCAACACGGTTTATCTGTTGGTGGATCACCAGAGAATACGACAGTATCTGTAGTAAATTATGTTGAAGGTTTTGATGGTTGTGTATGGTCGACAACTACATCAGCAAATTATAACAGGTATAATTGTGCTGGTATTGGTTCTGAAAGAAGTGGTGGTTTAGTTGCTGGTGGTCATGGATCAACTATCAGTTCAACAGCATATACTCATTTAACTGCTTGTGAAAAATGGACAGAACATGATCGAATGGTTGATGGTATTTGGGCTGTTACTGGTGCATTAACTATTAGAAGGTTTCAACCAGCTGGATGTGGAAGTGTTTCATCTGCACTTTGTTTTGGTGGTTATACAACAACTGATGTACCGACTGCAAGAACCGATAAATGGAATGGTAGTGCGTGGTCAACAACATCGAATATGTCTATAGCATTTGGTGATTTAGCAGGGTGTGGAAATACTTCTGCAGCAATTGCTTTTGGTGGTTCAACAAAAGCAACTCGTTTTGAAGTTGGAACTGGTTATAACGCATATTTAGTTGTGTATCCAGAACATAAAATAAATCATTGTTTAAAATGGTCTGGATCTTCATGGTCAACAACATCAAGTTTATTATATGTGACAGATAATCATACTGGTTTTGGAGATGCTACAACCGCACTTTGTATAGGATCTACTGAATTAGATGAAAGTACGTTATCATTTACAACATGTCAACTTTGGAATAATAGTATTTGGACAACGACCACTGCGCTGCCAGCGTTTCTTGCAGAACCAGGTAGTTTCGGTTCAGCAAGTAGTAGCGGATTTCATTGTGCTGGTGATCGTCCGCTTGTAAATGGTTCCTATCCTTATATTACAACAAATTCAACATATCAATGGTTAAAATCAGGTATGTTTAATGGATTTATTGCATATTTTAGATAATCGTGAGATAAATTAATTATGATAAGAAAAAGCGAAACTCCTTTAAATACAACTTTATTTTTTAATGTTTATCGAAAACATATATATGAATATTGTAGAGGAACACACCATGATGGTTATGGAATAATAGATGTAACTAATTCTGGTGAATTTGTTCCTTTTCACGGATATAATACTCAAGTACAAACAGTAAAATTATTTAATTCAAATGATTTTGATTATGTAGAAGCTCATGTATATCTTGATAAAGTTGTTGATGACGAAGATCAAGTTTCAATTTATTTATCTATAGATAATGGTTATACTTGGTCAACTGGAAGTCCTCCCGGTCGTATCCATAAACCTGAAAATTCAAGTATTTATGGTTATACTTGGTCAACAACAACAAATGTACCATATCCGTCTCTTATACGTCATGCATCTTGTGGAACTGTAAATAATACATTAGTAGTAGGTGGATATAAAGATGAGTCAGGAAGAATGGAATCAAATTATACACATATATTTGATGGTAATACATGGATATCTGGCTCTCTGCTTCCAACTGGTACTGGTGATTTAGCTGTTTGTGGTGATAAATTTAATGCTTTGTGTTTCGGTGGTATTACAAATTCAGTTGATGGATTACCTGTTGAATTTTCATATTTTTGGGACGGGTCTGTTTGGACTGCTGTATCATCTTTAAATACTGCAAGACATTCTTTAGCTGGATGCGGAACAAGTACTGATGCATTGGCTTTCGGTGGTACAACTGCAAAATTTTCGTATAAAGAAACAGAACCAGTACCAGGTGGTGAAACAAATATTACTGAAATATGGGATGGTTCTATTTGGGCAACCACATCAAATCAAATAGTAAGTACTTCTTATAATGCTGGTTGTGGAAGTACCTCTTCTGCACTTTCTGTTTCAAATGATCATTGTGAAATTTGGAACGGTGCTGTTTGGTCGACTAAACAACAACCTTTTACAAGTAGTAATTATCCAAGAGTAGCTGGCCAAACAACTGATGATGTTCTTTATTTTAGTGATGATTGTTGTAGCGTTTTACAAACTCTTAATGGTGTGTGGGCAACTACTACAGCTCTATTAGTTCAAACAAGTTTTTCATCTGGTAATGGTTCAGCATTGGGCGCATTATCTATTAGTGGTGCTGAACGTAGAGTAGTATCGACAGTTCAAAAGTATTCTCAAACAAATGCATACGCGAAATTAAAGTTTGAAATACCATCATCTTATGATACTTATGTTTGGGTAACTACATCATCAATGCAAAGAAAAGTTTCAAACCAATCAGTTTTTGGTAATGGTCAATCATGTTTATCAGCAGGTGGTCAAGAAAGTCAATCATCAACTGGATTTGTTAATTATGTAGAAGGTTTTAATAGTTATATTTGGTCAACTACAACTAGTACTGCATGTAAAAGAGAATATTCTATTGGTGTTGGAAATAAAAGAATATCAGGTTTTGTAATCGCTGGTTTTGGTTATACTTCTTCAACATCAAGTGGAAATACTTATCAATATTTACCTTCTGTTGATAAATGGTCTGAATTATATTATTATTCTGGTGGTACTTGGGCAACTGCACAAGCTCTTGCTCAAAGAAGAGCGTATCTTGCTGGTTGTGGAACTACTTCTGCTTGTTTAGTTTTTGGTGGTTTTACAGGAACAGTCCCAACAGCTACTGTTTATACTCCTTTAAATAGAACTGATAAATGGAATGGTTCATCATGGTCTGTAACAACTGCTATGCCAGCTGCATTGTGTGGTATGGTTGGTTGTGGTGATGTAAATGCCGCTTTAGCGTTTGGTGGTAAAACAGTATATAATGTTAGACCACATTTAAATACTTGTTTAAAATGGGCTAGCTCGACTTGGGTTACAACATCGAGTTTATTATATGGTACTGATAGTCATTCTGGATTTGGAGATGCCACAAACGCTGTGTGTTTAGGAACACGTTCAAATGATGATTTAACAGGATATTGTGATTCTACAGCGTGTCAATATTGGAATAATAATATATGGTCTACTACAAGTACACTTCCAGAGTATAGAATTGATAGTAGTGGTTGCGGAACAAGTCAACAAGGTTTAGTTTGTGGTGGTAGACTATATGTTGATGGTCCATCTTTAAATACTCATGCTTATACTAAAAATACATATAAATGGAAAAAAGTTAATTCATTTGCTGGATTTTTTGCACATTTTAGATAATATTTGAGAGAAATTAATTATGATTAATGAACCTTATCGAAAATTCCGCGATTTTTTTTTGTCAGGAGTAGTTGATAATAGAATTTTCACAGATGATTGTAATCCTGGTGGATATGAATCTACAGGTGGTGCTTTTTCTGGTGAAGGATTAGGTCATCTTATTGATACATTAGAGTCTGGCGGATATTTAAGAGGACATGGCTATCATACTAAATTACAAACAAAATCTTTATTAAGAACACAATATTATTCACGAATTGAAAAAATTGGTGTAATTAGTGATAGATTTATAGATGATGATGAAGAAAACATAACTTTTGATTTATCATTAGATAATGGTTTGACTTGGTATACTGGTTATTCAAGTGAACTCGAAACAATTGTTAAGCCAAGTGATTCTTATGCTAAAGGATATGTTTGGGCAACTGCATCATCAATTAATATTCCTAGATTAAGTGCAACAGCATGTGGTACTGTTGATGCTACATTGCTTATTGGTGGTCGTGTTCAAAGTGTAGTTACTCCTGTATTTTATAATTCTGTTGAGCGTTTTGACGGAAACACATGGTATAATACTACTGCACTTCCAACATCTGTTGGTTTTTTAGCAAGTTGTGGAACTGTTAATGCTGCATTAGTATTTGGTGGTGCTAATTCTGGTTATACTGGAATAAATACTACTTATATATGGGGTGGATCATCTTGGGCAACTACAACAGCAACACTAAATTATGCAAGACAAGGATTAGCTGGTTGCGGAACAGCATCTGCAGCACTTGCTTTTGGTTCTGCAGGTGATTATAATCAAATTACTGAAGTTTGGGATGGAAGTATTTGGACTGTTACTAATTCAATGATTACTGGAATTTATGATGTAAATGGTTGTGGAACAACTTCTTCTGCAATTGCTATTTCAGCAAATGCTATGCCTGGTAATCCGACACAATCATGGAATGGTTTTACTTGGTCAACTAAAACAAGCCCACCTATAATTTATAGTTCAAAACCAGCAATTGTCGGTACTTCAAATACAGATGCTGTTTGTTTTAGTGATTATAATACTTGTTCTCTTGTAAATAATACTTGGACTACAACATCGAGTTTAATAAGACCAAGATTTTTGTTATCAGGATCAGGTATTAATACTTGGGCTCTTGCAATTGGTGGTGAAGTACCAAATACTAGTAATATGGGATCAATTTATGTTGAAAAATATGTTCGAACAAATAATTATACTAAATTAAGATTTAATATACCCGAAAGTTATAATACTTATGTATGGTCGTCAACATCTAATATGAATTATAATCGATCACAACATTCTTTATTAGGTGATGGTACTACTTGTTTAGCTGCTGGTGGTGAATATAACCAAGGAACATTTGAAAGTTTTCTTAATACTGTTGAAGGTTTTGATGGTTATGCATGGTCAACGACTACTTCATTAACAAATAGAAGAAAAAATGCTATTGGTGTTGCAACATCAAGAATTTCTGGATTTGTTATTGCAGGAGTAGCACAAACTTCATCATCTTCAACTGCAATGGTTAATTCTGTATTAAAATGGTCAGAAAATGGTGGTCTTGCAAGTGGAAGTTGGTCAACTACAGTTGCAAATATTTCACTTGCTAGAAAAACACCGGGTGGTTTTGGTAATACATCGTCAGCAATTGTTTTTGGTGGAATAACAGCAGATATCGGTGCAACAAATCGAACAGATAAATGGAATGGTAGTGCTTGGTCAACAACATCAACTGCAAATTTACCGATGTCAGTTGGTGATATTGTTGGTTGTGGAACAACAGCATCTGCTGTTTGTTTTGGTGGTAGAAATACTTTAGAAACTAGATTGTGTTATAATTTTTGTGCTAAGTGGTCTGGTGCAGCTTGGTCAACTACAACAAATCTTCTTTATGGTACTGATAGTCATGCTGGTTTTGGTGATTTTAATAATACAGTATGTTTAGGTACTCGTCAATATGAAGAACCATATTTCGATACTACTTTATGTCAAAGTTGGGATGGAATAACTTGGTCAACCACAACTAATTTACCATCATTTATTATGAATCATACCGGTTGTGGAAACGCAACAAATGGTTTTGTTTGTGGTGGTGCTGTTCGACCAAGTCAAACAACAATGGATTATCCGTATGCATATTTAAAAACAACTTATTTGTGGAGAAAAACTGGTCGAGTAAGTGGATTTACAGCGTTATTTAAATAATTATTATGTAGGAGGCAAAATTATAATGCTACCAATTATCAAAACCGAATTACTTCCAACAACTGATTTTGAATGGCTTAAAGAGAAAGAACCACTATTTCGTAATCGTTTTAGAACAAGACCAATTTTTCGTTCTAGATACGAAATAGAACAATATGTTCTTTCAGATCAAACACATCCAACACCAGATGCTAAATATTGGCAAGTAATCGGTGAGCAGTCAACACATGTTCAGGAAATGATTAATTTACAATTTGATTTTAAGAAATCAGAAGTAGAATTAAAAAAATTATATAGAAGATTAGATAATGAAGAAGATGATCTTGAACGAGAATTACTTCAAATTGATATCGAAAGAATGAAGTTTGCACAAGCTAATATGGCAAAAACACTTCAAGAGAGATTTCGTGAAGTAAAAAATTGTGAAGATCTTATTGAGGAAATCGAACCTCATTTAAAGTTTGGTAATGAGGATTATGAAAAACACATTCCTGAACGTGAAAAATTAAGAGAATTACTTAAATCAACAAATCAAATTGATTTAAAATCTCTTGAAATGACAGACGATCCAATTTTTCTTGATTTTTTCAAGAAAGATGTTTCCAGAATTTTAGTCGCAACACCACACCGTACAGATAAAGATGGAAATGTTACTAATTTTGATATTCTACAACCACCAGCTGCTTTTACTTTAAATCTTGTTCGTCCTCACGGAATGTCAGTTCCTGATGCTCGAAACTGGGTTTTTAGAAAAGCTTTAACAGAAGGTTTTGAGTGGGTGTTTTTTGTAGATGATGACGTAATTATTCCAAGAATGGCACTTGTTGAATTAATGGCAACTGGTGAAAAACTTATTGGTGGAGTATATTATAGAAAATATGAACCATTAGAATCAGTTTGTATGATTGATGTTGATAATAGACCTAGTATTTTAAGAGACGAACATCACAAACCTGGTGAAGTTATTGATGCATTAGTATTACCATCTGGTTGTACTTTAATTCATAGAAGTTTAATTGAAAGTATTGAACCACCATGGTATAAGTCTTTTACAGTACAAGGCAAACCTGCTATGACTGAAGATACTTATTTTACTGGTAAAGCTGTTAAAGCAGGATTTACACCTAAAATTCATACTGGAGTGCAGTGTTTACATGTTGATATTCAGAGAAATATTGCATATGGACATAAAGATATTATTAATGAGAATAAATTGAATCCTAAATATGCAGAATATTTCTGTACTTATTAATTAATATTTAGATTAGAAAGAAGGAGAAGGGCCATAATTAATTTTATGGCCCTTTTATTTTTATGTTTCAACCGCCAGATCTTGATCAAGATCTTTCCGCCATAGTAAAATCTCCATATTATATTTATAATACAGTAAATGATTATGATAATTATTTTAAAAAATATACAGAAGAATTTTTTAATTTTACTGAATATAAATTTGATTACTTATATTTTAAAGCACAATCTATAGCAGAATCCAATTTAAATCCAGATGCAGAATCTCCAGTAGGTGCAATGGGTTTAATGCAAATCATGCCATCAACATATAAAGAAATATCCAAAAAAATAAAATTATCAACTGATACATTTGATCCTAGATATAGTATTAAAGCTGGTATTTATTATATGTCAACTATATGGAAAGCTTGGAAAAATAAAAGAACATGGTTAGATCATTGGGATTTTTGTACCGCATCTTATAATGCAGGAAGAGGAAATATAATTAGAGCGCAAAAATTATGCTCATCTAAAAATTTAGATACTGAATCATGGTCATCTATTGTTAAAACATTACCTCTAGTAACTGGAAGACATTCAAAAGAAACGATTACTTATGTTGAAAGAATTAAAAGAATTAGAAATGTTTTAATCGAATAAGAGGTGTCTTATGATAGACCCTAATTTTTTTGATAATAATAGTCATCCAGATACTGTTCGAATTAAAATATCATTTCGGTTTATTAAGAAAATTATTGAATTCTTTAAAAAGAAAAAGAAGAAAAAATGACTACTCAATCAGCTATGCGTGGAGATCTTGCCGGCATAAAATATGTATTCAACACATCAATAAATCAAAATGATTTACAGTTAAATCAAATACTATATAATAGTAATACATTAAATACAGTAAGTAATATCTATATATCTAAAATAGATAAATATAATATAAACCACTCAAATTATTTTGATCATTGGGAGTCAGGATTTTTATTAGTACAGGGAAACAGAACAAATTTAATAAATATCTTTTATGTTAGTAATGTAATTTATTCAGAAAATTATTATATTTTAGAAGTTGATTTTATTAGTGGTAATAATTTACCATTAGATAATATAATTTGTGTTTTAAATTTCTCAAAAGAAGGACAAACTGCTGGAACATTTACTATTAACGAATTAGTGTTTCCAGAAACTTTTCAAATATCTTCATATAATGAAGATTATATATTTTGGACAGGTAATAGTCCAGAAACATCTTCATTTTATTTAACGACATCAAATGAATTTGTATCTTTAAATTCTTATATCAGTGGTTATGTTATTGATACATTAACAGTTCTTTCATCTGGATCAATAAATGGTAAATATTATAGTTTAGATTCTGTTGGTGGTACAATTGCTGGATTTTCTATAGCAGAAACATCATTAATAGGTGTTAATGGTACAGGTATTATAAAATTTGACTCACAATTACCACTTATTGAAATTATACGTCCAGATTCTACTGATCCTTTTATATCTGGTAGAATATCAATAACTCCAACAACTGATATACTAAATCCAGAGTATGGACATAATTTAAATATAGCACCACAACAATTTACTTTTATAGATACTACAGAAGGAAGTACTTCTTCTTTATCTGTAACTAATCTTATTTTTCAAAATTATACTTCTGGCAATCAAATATCACTTGATGTTAATAATCCTTCAATAACAATAGTTTCTTCAAGTTATACTTCTACTTTAAACCATCATTCTTTAAATTTATACAATAGCGATACTTATGGTACTTTTTCAGTTAGTACTTTTACAACTCCAACATTATCTTTAACAGAAGGTATATACGGTTTTACTTTAACACCATCAAATTTAACACTATTTTCTGATCTTCAAATTCGACAATCAATGACGAATGAAAATATCGTTACATTTTATAGTAATAGACGAGTAAGTTTTGGAGATACCATTTCATCTTATCCTTTTTCTATACGTACTAGTTTTGATACTGACAGTTCTGTTGGAACTATGATTACAAGAGAAACTTCAACTAATTCAAAATCTTTTTATAGTTTATATGTTAATTTAGATACAACATATACTGGAGTTGGTACTATATATCCGGTATCATTAATGGTATATCATAATTGTTATGGTAATTATGTACAATCTACTGGAACTATTAGTGGATTAAATGTAATAGTAAGATATTATGGTTCTGGTCAAGTAAGTGCAGCAAGAGGTATTTATTCATATATAGGTTCCATGGATAGAAATAGTATTATTGATATAGGAAAAGCATATGAAGCAGTATCAGTTGATTCTGGTGGTGGACTTATGGATTTTTATGCTTATTATTGTGCTTCTTTTAATGCCACTATAAACAATTATGGTGTGTATTTTGCTGGTGAATCTCGAAATTATATGTCAGGTTGTTTGTCTGTTGGTATTAATAGCACTTCATATCAATTTTATGTTCAAGGTAATACTGGAACAAATTATGTTTCAAGAATTGAACAAACATCAACTACTGGTCATGGTTTAATTGTACAATTAGGACAAACAACACCAACAACTGATAAAGTATTTATTGTATTTAGAGGTGGTGATGGAGGAGTTAATGGCACTATAAAAGCAACTGGTAGTGGTGGTGTTGCATACAATGTATCATCAGATAGAAGAATTAAAAGAAATATTACTACTTTAGATGAAGAAAAAACTTGGAGTGAAATAAAAAATCTGAATCCAATTGGATTTACACATTATAAAAGTGGGTGTTATAGTGAAAGTTTTATTGCTCAAGATGCATATATTGTAAATCCTCTTTTTGCTTCAAAACCAGATGATGAAAAAAATGAATTGTGGCAGCTTTCAACAACAGCAATGATACCAACGATTGTGAGTGTTCTTCAACAAACACAATCAAGAATTGAAATTCTTGAAGATCAAGTTAAAGATCTTGCCGCCAAAATAGGAAATTAATAATGCCAAATTATAAAGAAACATTAGTTGAAGGTCAAAAATATACAAGAACAAGTTCAATAGTAATACAGAATCAATTAGGACAACCACCAACAGTAGAATGGTGTGAAGAAGATATAATAACAATAAATAATCAACAAATAAGATTAAATAAAGGTTCATTTACTACTGTATTAAATCCAAATGATGTAATTGATATAATAAATCCATATACTAATCAACCAGTAGGTCAAACTATAACAGCTGGTGAAATATATGCAATGTTATATTCTGCTTATTGGAAATACGCACAAATAAGAGATAATACACTACCTGAACCTGAACCTATAATTTAATTTATTATTTTTTTGGAGGCGCAAGATTTAGAATTATGTCTGAAAATTCACTTAAACTAAAAAATAAATATATTTTCATTCTTTTTAATTCAGAAATTTTTGTAGAATTACTTAAAAAGAAAATAGATAACTATAAAGTAGCAGTATATTTAGGTTGTTTACATAACGAATTTGAAAAACATGTAGAATCATTTATTAAAGTTAGAAATAATATTCTAGAAAAATATTGTGAATTAGATGATGAAAAGAAACCCAAAATAAATAAAGAAACAA
>CALEZX010000037.1 GCA_937928185.1 uncultured Caryophanales bacterium | reverse complement strand
TAGATTATTCATAATTCTTCAGATCATTGTTTTTTCTCTTTCAATTGCATATACTATTGGGTTAATGATATATCAGGGAGTATATGAAGATAGAATTATGAAGAAGAACAATGCAAAATAAATAACAGATTAGAAGAGAACAATCACTTACAATCAAATACAGCAGAACAATCTGCTGTATTTAGTTTGTCACATCATTCAAAAGCAATTATCAGAACATATAAAAATCGCCTTATTTAGGATATAATAGACTTCTCTGGTCTGTTATAAATAAGGTGACATTTATGGAAACCAAGAATATTACTGCATTATACTGCAGGCTATCCAAAGAAGACGAACGCAATGAAACTAGTTCAAGTATCGAAACACAGAAACGATTCTTAAAGAGGTATGCAAGCGAGCAGAATTTAAGCAATATAAGATATTATGTGGATGATGGATATTCTGGAACAAATTTCGAAAGACCTGCGTTCCAACAATTACTAAGAGATATTGATAACAAGATTATCGAAAATATCATTGTCAAGGACTTATCAAGGTTGGGAAGAAACTACCTGACAACTGGTTTGTACATCGAACATCATTTCCCAATCAATAATGTCCGTTTCATCGCCGTCAATGATCAGGTGGATTCAAATCAGCAGCAAAATGATCTCATGCCTTTCAGGAATATCATGAATGAATGGTATGCAAGAGATATAAGCCAAAAGATAAGAACGGCGTACAAGACCAAAGACATCAATGGAGAATTCACGGGTCCATCAGCCCCATATGGCTACGCCAAAGATCCAAACAATAAGAATCATCTAATCGTGGATCAAAAGCAAGCTAGAGTAATTCGAGAAATATTTGAGATGTATATAAACGGATTCACGATCTATAAGATTGTCAAACGCCTCAAACAAAACGGTATACTGACCGCTAGAGCAAGGACCAATTTAGAGACGGGAAAATATATCCTATCCTTGACCCAACAATTTCCTTATGATTGGTCGTATAAGAGTATACAATCAATCCTTTCGAATGAAGAGTATATCGGTAATCTAGTATTTAATAGACATTCCACAACCTCGTACAAAAGCAAGGTACTAAAACTCAATCCCAAAGAACAGTGGATTATTACCGAGAGAACTCACCAAGCAATTATCGACTTTGATACGTTTCAAAAAGCCCAATTGGTCATGCAAAGACGATACAGAAAAAAAGTTACGAAAAACATCCATCTTTTCATGGGATTGATTCGGTGTGACCAGTGTGGAAGAACCCTTACCTATAGCATTGATAAGCGAAGACGAGACCGTGGAATGTATGTGTGCAGCACCTATCGAACTTATGGTATTTCCCGGTGTACCAGTCACTATTTTAGATATGATTCTTTGTGCCAATTCGTATATGATTCCATCGCAAAATTAGTCCAAAAAGCGAAAAAGAATGAAAAAAAGTTACTAGAATCCATTTTGGGTGAAAAACAAATCGAGAGTAGCGGGAATGGAATCAATATAGAACATGATTTATCTGATCGACTGGAAACCATTAGAAAGATATTCATTCAAATGTATGAGGATTATGCTTTGAAGAAAATTCCATATGAAGATTATCATCTTATAAAACAATCATACGAAGAAGAAAAGCAAAGCTTAAAAGAAAGACTTGAGGAAATTCACAAGAAGTCACTGGAAATCAACAAGATGAACGAGAACATTCATTCCTTCATCTCTATACTGAAAAGCGTCAAAATCGGGTCTAAGTTATCGAAGCAAACCGTCGATTTATTGATTGAAAAAATAGTCGTCTCAGAAAATAAGGGTCAGCCTCTCGAAAAATCGATATGCATATACTATAAAAATATCGGAACTATTTTGGGGTGTGCTTCATTGTAGATACATTAATCCAGTAATGCATATAGACAGCGACGGAGAATTTTGGGAATTTATAGCCGCTCTCGCATCTCCAGAAATAGCAATTATTGCCGTCTGCACTGTTGCAGTTGCTTATCTCGGGTTGATTTTGGGAGAGGAATTAGGTGTTCCTGGAGCAAGTGACATCCTTGATGGGATTAATGAATCCTTTAACCAAATATCACAAAACATCAGTAATAATATTGACAAAATTAAAAAGAATATTAAAACTTTATTAGTTGTTGCTGCTCTATCAGTTATGACAAATAAAAACAGTGGAACATATGTAATTGAATATGAATCTGGACATGTATATGTAGGAAAAGGTGGATATCTAAGGGCGGGAGTATCTGCACTATATCATTCGGCAATTCATGGTTTTGATGAGCCGGTATCCATCTTATACATGCCCGCTTCAGACGATAGAGAAGCTTTTATAAATGAATACATTTTGATGGTTGATTATGGTTTTCATCAGACTGACGTGCTATACAATCAAATCTGGTCTCCAGGAAGAGCTTATTATTATGTAGATAGCGGAGGATCTTATTATCCAGGAGATCCGGGATGGTAATCAAGGAGGTATTCTTGTGGTGAATAAATCATATGATAGAGAACATAGACCTGGTTTTATTGAAAAAGACGGATATTTATTTGGGAAGATTTTCCGATATAAAGGTGCTATAAATGACGCTATTTATTTTGATAGAAAATTGTCATTAGAAGATATTCAATATATTAATCATCACTTTTTAAACAAATTAATTCTTGATTTTCGATATGAAGAAGCATCTAATCTATCTTTCTTATGCAATATCGAAAAATTGGAATTTCTTGACATTTATGGAACGATAGATGCATCGCTTATTGCTTCACTAGAGAACTTGAAATTTTTAAGAGTTAATTCATCTACACCGATAAATTTGGAAAAATTTCCGAATCTTGAGTGGATTTCATCTTATACCCCAAATCTGTTGGATGGATTTGAAAAACTTAAGAACCTAAAATCTGCATCTTTACTCGGTGGGAACGAAATGTGTTCACAGAAAATACTAGACATAGTAGGATCAGTCTCAACCATTGATACTTTGGTGCTTGAAAAGACAGTAATGAGAGATTTATCATTCATAAAAAATTTGCCTAAACTTCAGGTCCTAATACTTAAAGAAAATACGAGATTATCAAATCTTAGTGGCCTTGAAAATAATAGAAATTCATTGAAGTGTCTAAAAATTATTAGGACAGCAAAAATAGATTCATTTTTAGTAATTGGAGAGATACTATCTCTTGAATTTTTATACATTGATACCTGCGGGGAAGTTTCAAGCATCTCATTTATCAGTAACCTAAAGAATCTAAGAGGGGCCGTGTTTGCACAAACAAATATCTTGGATGGAAATCTTACCCCATTGATGAATCTCGATTATGGAGTTGCCATTCCCATCAAACAGCACTATTATTCGATTCATAATGGTGTAAAATCTCAAATAAAGTTGGATCAATATGCATCTGGAAAAATCGAACACGGAAATATAAATATTGATTTATGGCGAAGGATTGATACATGGTAAATACAATCATTAATTTAGACTGGTATGGTTTTTAATTAGTGGGTCCGGGATGACATCATAATGTTACAAAACAAGAGTTTGAGGCGGTTAATAAATTAAGATGGTGGGGAAATCCTCAACACTGGCACATACTAGATTATGACGAGATAGCAGCAATGGCTAGGGGATTTGACTCGATAATTAAGAGAGTTTATTTCATAATATGTTTCCCACCTAAAAAAAGCATAGTGTGTGTAAACATAAAAGTGCAAGAAATATGTTTCTCACACACATTATTTGGTATAATTTCAAGCAATGGCAGTAATTCCAGGCATGTTGAGACTGTAACTTTACTATCATTAAAATAAAAATTTATATTTACTTTGAATTTAACTTAAGCCATCCATTGAAAGAAATGTGATGGCTTTTTTGTTATGCTAATTATCATTTTTCTGTGGATTTTTTCAAGTAAAACGTTTTCTTCTTTTTTTTGCTTGAAATTACTTTTTTTTAGTCTATAATAAATGTCAGCGATGAACAAGAGTAGTAAGTAACCCTGTTTTTCATAGAGAACTAATGGTTGGTGGAAATTAGTAAAACAATTACTGAACGTGCTTGGGAGCTTTTAAATCGAAGGTTTGAGGTTTAAACGTTGATAGGCGTTAACTATCTAGAGCCAACTTCTTATAAGTTGGAAAACAAGGTGGTACCGCGGTTAAATTCGCCCTTGGCAATAGTTTGCCAAGGGCTTTTTATATATAAAAAAAAGGAGAAATTAAAATGAAAAAATTATTAAGTGTATTTGTATTTGTTTTAACTCTTATTGCATTGGTTGGATGTACTTCATCAAACATCTATACCTTTATTCTTGATGAATCATATGATGGCTATATTACACTTGGGACCTCAGCTGATTATGCGCCATATGAATGGATAAAGAATGTTGAAGGCAAATCTGCTTTAGTCGGTATTGATATCGAAATTGCTAAAGAAATAGCGCATGCTATGAAAAAAAATCTGAAAGTTGTGAATAAAGGATTTGATTTTCTACTTGATGACTTAAAACAAGGAAAAGTAGATTTCGTTTTAGCTGGAATGACGCCGACGGATAAACGTAAACAAGAAGTTGATTTTTCAATGGTATATTATGAGGCTATTCAGGTTATTATGATAAACGAAAGTAATTTAGATGCTTATCAAACATTTGACGATTTAAATAAATCATCAATTAGAATAGGTGCACAACTCGGATCAATCCAACAAGATCTCGCAGAAACCTTTACTTTAGCTCAAAAACAATATATTCAGACCATCCCTGATTTGATGATGCGTCTTAGTGATGGCCAAATAGATGCGGTAATCGTTGAGAAACCTGTGGCAGATGGTTATGTTTTAAATAGAGAAAATCTTGCTATATCAAACATAATGATTGGTGATCCTGAAGGTGGTTCTGCTGTTGCAGTACAAAAAGGAAACACTGAATTTTTAACTGTAATCAATCAAGTTATAGAAGAATTAATTAGTACAGGTAAATTGAATCAAATCGTCGTCGATATGATTTCATTTAATCAGTAAATATGAATTTTTCGTTTTTGCTTGATGGATATTATATATCCATATTGTTTAAAGGGCTATTAATGACTCTATTATTGGCCGTCATTTCAGTAGTATTAGGTACCGTTTTAGGACTTATACCAGCTTTTTTAAGGTTGTCATCCAATAAATTTGCTAAATTCATTGGTACTGCATATGTTGAAATCATTCGAGGAACACCTCTTCTTGTCCAGGTTTTATTAATTTATTCCATGATTAAATTAAAAGTATTCATCTTTTTAGGCATAGATTTGTCTTCCTTCATTCCGGGAATGTTAGCTCTTCTTATCAACTCAAGCGCTTATGTATCTGAAGTAATTCGAGGAGGAATACTCTCCGTTGATAAAGGCCAAAGAGAAGCTGGATTGAGTTTGGGTTTAACACAGGGAACAATAATGAAAAAAATAATTATGCCTCAAGCCGTTAAAAACATTATTCCGGCTTTAGGAAATGAATTTGTGACAATGATTAAGGAAACATCAATATTTATGTATTTAGGGATTGCTGAACTTATGTATAGCGCTTTGATTATCAGAAGCGATACATATGCAATTAAAGAAACATATATCGTCGTTGCTTTACTGTATTTCCTTTTAACTTATCCAACATCAAAATGGATGTCTTCTATTGAAAGGAGGCTGAAGGTCAGTGAAGCCAGATAAATTTATTGAGGTTATAAATGTCACCAAAGAGTTTAATGATGGAACGAAAGCTCTTGATAATTGCTCGCTGACATTTGACAATCAGAAAGTTACAGTTATTATCGGGCCTTCAGGATCAGGAAAATCAACATTACTTCGAATGCTGAATTTGTTAGAATTGCCAACTAGTGGAGATATTATGTTTGAAGGGAATTCAATTTTAAAAGACAAAGTTGACTTAAGAGTACACCGTGAATCGACAGGTATGGTATTTCAAAATTTTAACTTGTTTCCTCATCTTACAGTTCTAGATAATATTAATCTTGCTCAGATTAGCGTTAAACAAAAAACAAAAAAAGAAGCTACAGAAATATCACTTAATCTTTTGTCGCAAGTGGGATTGCTGAATAAGCAAAACAACTATCCTAGCCAATTATCCGGTGGAGAAAAACAACGTATCGCCATTGTAAGAGCGCTAGCTTTAAGCCCGAAAGTGATGTTGTTTGATGAACCGACTTCAGCCCTAGATCCAGAAATGATTAAGGAAGTTCTGGCTGTTATGAAATCTTTAGCTAAATCAGGAATGACAATGATAGTAGTGACACATGAGATGGATTTCGCTAAGAAATTTGCTGATCATATTGTTGTAATGGATAAAGGTAAAATTATTGAAGAAGGTCATCCTGATTTGATTTTTAACAATCCAAAGCATTCTAGAACAATTCAATTTTTAGATAGTGTTCTAAACAAATAAATAATATAGGTTACATAAAAATAATAGCCATCTCGTTCATTGGGACCAGATGGCTATCTTTATTTATTTTTTACTAAAAATGAGGCCCATTCTTGATTTTCATATTCATTATTATTTGAGAGGGTTTTAAGTTTTTTTACATACATACTTATTCTCTCAGTAACTGGAAATTCAAAATCATCGATTCCATAATCGTGCACCATTCCTGTCAATTCATAAAATACAAGTCCTAATGCATGAGTTTTAACGTGTACAGTCGACAAGCCCTGCCCTATAGCGTGAATTTTAGCAACGACTGAGGGATTATCATATTTCTTCGCCAATGAATGTAACGTCAAAATTGAGCGTTTTGCTTGATCCATTTTGACCAACCCTTTCGACCAGGATTTCGTTATTTTTATTGAATTAAGAATAATTTCATCATCATCATCAATATTATAGGTTTGTAGTTGTGAATAGATTTGATCTACCATATAAAATGACCAGAGAATAAGAATGCGATGATTTGTTTGTTCAATTAAATCGATTAGAGAATAAAGTGAAATACTATTATGGTTAAATAAAATTTTATTATGAGTCTTGTATTTTTTGATTACATCAATATATTGTGGACTAGACATGATTATTACCTCTATTATATGAAATATGAACTAATTATAACATATGAATTTCATCATTATTTTAGAGTGTCTGATATTTTGTTTGCATTTTAATTCAACTGATTTTATAATAACTGACTTATTGAAATAATTAATTGAATAACAATCAACATACTGTTATTATTATTAGTGTCATATAAAATTGATGTATCTAAATGGATTACTATTTTGCTGATATGAATTTAAGAGAATAATTAATATATATATAAAATAGGAGCTGAATATAATGAAAAAAATAGCCTGGATAGGAACAGGGGTCATGGGAATACCTATGGCAAAACATTTACAACAAGGGGGATATTTAGTAAAAGCATTTAATCGAACATATTCAAAAGTAAAGCAGTTAGAACCTGAGATTATTGCCTGTAATTCAATAGCTGAATGTGTTAAAGATGCAGATATAATTTTTTCAATTGTTGGTTATCCAGCTGATGTATTAGAAGTTTATAATGAAGTATTTTTATATGCAAAAAAAGGATCAATCTTAGTTGATATGACAACGTCATCGCCCAGTCTTGCGAAGAAATTATTTAATCAAGCTAAAAATCTGGGTTTAAATATGCTTGACGCTCCCGTAACAGGTGGTGATATCGGTGCAATTAATGGGACTTTATCTATCATGATTGGCGGTGAAAAACAAGTCTTTGACGAAGTTCTTCCCCTATTTAGACTAATGGGAAAAACAGTCACCTATATGGGTGAAGCGGGGAATGGGCAAAATGCAAAACTGGCTAATCAGATTGTAATTGCAGGTAATATAGCGGCCATAGCAGAATCCATCATGTATGCCGAAGCTAAAGGACTTGACTTAGATTCAATGCTAAATGTTATAACCGGGGGATCTGCTTCTTCGTGGCAAGCCCAAATTAACGGCCGCAAAATGATTAATAAGGATTATGCTCCAGGTTTCTTTATCAAACATTTTTTAAAAGATTTGAAACTGGTTATGGAAGAAAAACAAGACTTAAAACTTGATGTTGTTGAAAGAGTAGTTCACATTTTTGATTCTTTAAATAATAAAGGTTACTCAGAAAACGGAACTCAGGCAATCATTGAATTTTACCTTCAAAAAATGATCTAAACTCTGAGGTGAAAAAAATGACTAGAAAAGCAAAGCGGTTACTATTTGTTTTCGGTAGTATTGTTGGTATTCTTATCTTTATTGGAGCAATGATCTGGATATCCTGGCCAACAATTCGGGGTGTGTACTGGGACGAAAAAAATAAGGATTATATCTTATCAAATAAAACGGCTGAACTAAATCAAATTGTATTTTTAGGAGACAGCTTAACCGATGCTTATAATCTTGATTCGTATTTTGAAAGTGATATCAAGTTGTATAATCGTGGAATTGCTGGTGATAAAACAGATGGAGTCATCGCTAGATTAAAATCAAATGTATTAGAGATAAAACCATCAATAATAGTATTACTTATAGGGATAAATGATATACATAGTGGCAGATCGCTCGATGAAATAGAGAAAAACTATCGTAAAATACTCGATATGATAGAAGAAAAGTCACCAGATTGTGAAGTTTTTATTGAATCACTATATCCTACTAATACAACCATATACGCAAACTCTTCTGATTATTGGGATGAAATAATTACATTTAACGATACTTTACAAACGATTGCTAATGAATATGATTATGTTTTCATGGATGTATATTCTTCTTTACTTAATGGTAATGAACTTAATCGCGAATATAGTTTTGACGGATTACATTTAAATTCTCAAGGGTATTCCATTGTCAGCGAAATCATCGCATCATATATTAACGAACTTACTGTTATAAATAATGATAATCAATCTTGATTTAAAGCAAAAGATACATTGCTAACCCAAAAATGATGATATAATTATTAAGGATAAAATAATCAAATATAAGTTTATAGTATATTGTTTTTGAAAGTGAGTGACAGATATGGAGAATGTTCTTGATTTAGTGATTAT
This sequence comes from uncultured Caryophanales bacterium, assembly GCA_937928185.1. GTDB lineage: Bacteria > Bacillota_I > Bacilli_A > Izemoplasmatales > Hujiaoplasmataceae > UBA5603. Next base: position 23,299 of record CALEZX010000037.1, on the reverse strand, counting down.
AGGTGCTGGGCCTGCCGGAATCGCTGCTGGAATTTATGCAAGCAGAGCGATGATGAATTTCGTATTATTGGAAAAATATATGCCGGGCGGTGAAATAGCCAACACTTATGAAGTGGATAATTATCCAGGCATACCACATGTGTCGGGAATGGAATTAACGACGCTCATGGTTAATCATGCGGAAAGTCTTGGAGTTAAGTTTACTTCCGACGAAATAAAAGAAGTAGACTTAACCGGAAAAATCAAAAAAATAGTTGGCTATGAAAATACTTATTATGCAAAAACAGTAATAATAGCTACTGGAGCCAAATCGAAATCCTTAGAAGCTAAGAATTCTGAAATGTTTAATGGTAGGGGAATATCTTATTGCGCAACATGCGATGGGGCTTTATACAAAGGAAAAGTCACCGCTGTAGTCGGCGGTGGAGATGTCGCCGTTGAGGATGCAATATATTTATCGAGAATGTGCCCGAAAGTATACTTGATACATCGAAGAGATGAATTAAGAGCTGCGAAAGTATTGCAAGAAAAATTATTTGCATTGCCTAATGTAGAGATAATTTGGGATAACGTTGCGTTGGAAGTAAACGGTGAAGACTATGTTGAAGGATTGACTGTCCAAAACAAAAAAACCGGAGAAATAAGAAAACTTGATGTCTCAGGAATATTTGTTGCAGTCGGAATGACTCCTAATTCACAAATGGTTCAAGGGCAAGTGGAGTTAGCAGATGGTGGCTGGATTAAAACGAATGATGATTGTGAAACAAGTATCCCAGGAGTATTTGCAGCAGGAGATGTCAGAAAAAAATTGCTCAGGCAGGTTGTAACTGGAGTATCTGATGGCGCTACTTCGGTATTTGGATGCGAAAAATATCTTTAAAAAATTAAAAGTTGTTGATAGTCTATTCATAAGATATTCAACAACTTTTCTTTATAGTTTTATTATCTTAACGCGGATATAAAGGATAATTAGTTCCTCTCTCAAGCACCAATGAAAATCTAAGATGTAAATTATGACATCAATTACATAATCATGTTAACTATGAATGAAAATAAATCGATCATTTTCATTTGTTGTTTTTTCTTATCCTATTGAAATACTTTATTAGGATTGATAGTATTAGATTTAACCTATTCATTTTCAATAACTTTATTTCGGAGGGTAAAATGGTAAGACTTAGTGATTATACAAAAGAACACGAAGATATTGTCAAAAAATTTCTTCTATACCCTGATCAAAAGGGGTACGCAATTGAACCCGATGTTTTTGTATCCTCTTATCTTCAGGATGAAAAAAAACATTTGTGTGTGGTCATGTATGAAGAAAAACCCTGTGGAGCAGTATTAGTTCAATCAACAGCTCCTTTAGAGTATGAACTTGTTTCATTAATGCTTGATAGAAATTATCAAAAACGTGGTATCGGAAGACTTGCTTTGCAGGATTTAGTTCAAAAAATGAAGAATCGTAAAGCCAGAAAACTAACAACTTCAATCACTAAGAATAATCTAAGAGCTTTAGATTTTCTTCAGAGGACAGGATTTAGAATAAAAGAAGAAATAGATGATAATCTTAAGATGGAAATGGAAATTTATTATGATTAAAAAAAGACCGGTGCCATTCGACATCGGTCATTTCTTAATATTATGCTTAAGGTTGCATTGCTCCAAATAATACTAACCATGCAAGAATAGATTTAGCTACAAGACTTAATACGATATAAGTTCTTTCCCCATACAAATAATCTTTCCATTTTCCCACTTTTAGATATTGTAAAATCATATTGATTGGGAATGTGTTGAAAGCAACGAAATAAGTTCCGACAATTGCCCATACGAACCAAGGAACCATATCTAAATTTGAGTTTCCGGTCATGTAGATAATGATAACTGCCCAAGGAGCTAAACCAGCGATTGTTCCCCAGATAAATGGGCCCCAATCTAGATTCTTTTTGTCTTTTCCTACGTTTAATTGTTCCATAACTAAACCAAACAGATTCATTGATGCGTTTACAACAAAGATAAGAACTAATGTTGCAATATCATAGACACCAAACAATGTAGAAATCAAGACAATCATAATTGAAGAACTAAGTGCATATTCAAACCAACGGAATTTATTTATTCCTTTTTGTAAATCTGAATTATAAACTGCATTTAATTTTTTAGGCAAAGAGATTAAAGCGTGCGCAGCGGCTGAAAGCAATAAAAATACAGCAACTAATATACCAAAAGGTAAATCAAATAATTCTTTGCTTGCTGGTTCTAAACTTTGAGTAGCTTGATTGAATTGAATAAAAAGTTGAGTAATTGTCGGTTTGAATTCAGCAATGTTTTGAATAACTGTTGTGGCAAGAAATAACATCATAATTCCTTGAATTAAATGTAATCCACCCATAATCATGTTAAAACGTCGTAATTTTAATAATTTTTCATTTTCCATTTTTATTTTCTCCTTATTTTATTTTGAACTTCTTAATAATTATTGTATCATATGTTTAAAGATAGTAAATTAACATGCTCAACAATTAAACATGTGAATTAATGTGAGGGATGATGATGAATCCAAATAGAATAAACTCAATTAAAAATGGGATAGAAAATGATAATAAGAATCAGTATATTCTTTACTGGATGCAACAGTCTCAAAGGGTAAATTATAATCACGCCTTAGAACATGCAACCAGAATTGCAAATGCCAAAAAATTGCCTTTAGTGGTGTTTTTTGGCTTATCAACAGATTATCCTGATGCAAACTTAAGACATTATCAGTTTATGCTTGAAGGAGTGCAAGAAGTAAAAAAAACCTTAGAATCAATGAATATTAAGTTTGTTTTTAAATTAGAAAGCCCTGAGAAAGCGATTTTACCTCTTCTTGAGCAGGCAAATACATTAGTTTTAGATTATGGATATCTTTTAATCCAAAAAAAATGGAGACAATTTGTCTGGGATTATGCCAATAGGCATATAAATCATCTTTCTATTGATATTGTTGATACTGATGTTATCGTTCCAGTTGATATTGTATCTAATAAGGCCGAATATGGAGCATATACGTTAAGGCCAAAACTACACAGACTATACCAGGAATATCGAGATTTTGGAGGGGTAATTGAAGTAAATGAGCCAAATAGAATCGATATTGATTCAGATGATGATTTATCAAATATTACAGAATTAATCAATCGATTACCGATAGATAAAACGATTGCTCCGAGTCCGATTTATAGAGGAGGATATTTAGAAGCGAAAAAATGGTTGTTATTTTTTTTGGATAATCAAATTAATAATTATCCTCAAAGTAACGATCCGGGAGATAATTATACTTCAAAATTATCAATGTATTTACACTTCGGGCAAATATCATCTTTAGAAATTCTTGAATTGCTAATTGAAAGATATCATTCTCACGAAGTAAATCAAGAAGCCTACTTATCCTTTTTTGAGCAACTTCTTGTAAGGAGAGAACTTGCTTTTAATTATGTCACTTATCAAAAGAAATATTTTCAATTTGATAGTATGACTGAACCTTGGGCATATCAAACTATGGATTTACATCAGTATGATGGGCGGACTTATATCTACACAATCGATGATTATATTCATTTCAAAACCCATGATAAGTACTTTAATGCTGCTATGAAAGAAATGGTATACACAGGATACATGCACAATTATATGAGAATGTACTGGGCAAAAAAGATTATCGAGTGGTCAAAGACTTATCAGGAAGCGTACCAAATTATCTTGTCACTAAATAACAGATATTTTATTGATGGGAGAGATCCGAACAGCTATGCTGGTATTGCTTGGTGTTTTGGCAAACACGATCGCGCTTGGACTGAAAGACCAATTTTTGGTAAACTTAGATATATGAATTCACTTGGGCTTGAAAGAAAATTCAACATGGATAATTATATTCAAAGAATTGAAAAAATGATTCCTTAAGAAGAATATATGTCAAAACGTATGGTGAAGTAATATGAATAATAACTCAAAGTTGATAAGCATCTCAAAAAAAAGTTTTTTTAGTGTTGTGATTATTCTTTTTTTATTAATGATTGGTGCATCGGTATTAACTCATAATATTCTTCAAGGTGAATTTGAAAGAGAAGGAGATATGATTATTAATGGAACCTTTCATTATATTATTCAAGAAGGCGGATTTCCTTATCTTCGAATTATTTTTGCCCCGTTTGAGGTACTCAAATCAAGTGATGGATTGTCAATTATTGTCATTTCTATATTCATCTTAGTGCTTGGCGGAACGTTCACATTGATGGATAAAACGGGTGGAATTAAGGTAATCTTAAAAAGACTGATTAATAAATATCAATCAAAAAAATACACTTTGTTAAGAATCATCATTCTTGTTTTTATGATGTTTGGTGCTTTTTTTGGAATATTTGAAGAATCTATTGCATTGATACCAATAATGATACTTTTATCTTTATCGTTTGGATGGGATACATTAGTAGGATTAGGGATGACCATGTTAGCTGCGGGATTTGGTTTTGCAAGTGCGATAACAAATCCTTTTTCGGTCGGCATAGCATCTGATTTAGCGGGAACAAACATTTTATCCGGAGTATGGTATCGATTGATTGTCTTTTCGGTTTTATATCTTATATTGTCGACTTTTATTGTAAAATATGCAAAAAAAATAGAGAAAGATCCAACGAAAAGCATAACATACACCGATGATATAAAAAAGGTTAAAAGTTTTGATATATCGGATTCTATTACTCTCGAAAAGGAAAAACTCATATATAAATCATATATATGGATGTTTATTATCTTCTTTTTTTCAATCGTTATTATTAGCGTAATAGACCTGTTTTCGGCGATTTCCTTGCCTACCATCCCTGTTATGGCTATCATCTTTTTGGTTGGAGGATTGTCATCAGGATTGATAGTAACAAAAAATATAATGTATACTCTTAAATCGTATTTGAATGGTATGATTTCTGTTGCTCCAGCGGTGTTATTAATCATGATGGCAGCCAGCGTAAAATATATAATCGTTGAAGGAAAAATAATGGATACGATTTTGTATTATCTTTCAAATCTGTTATCGAGTCAAGGAGCAGTAGTAGGTATTTTATTAATATACGCTTTAGTGTTGATTACTGATTTCTTTATTGGATCAGCTTCTGCAAAAGCATATCTGATTATTCCTTTATTAATTCCCTTAGCTTCATTAGTAGGATATAGTAAAGAATTAGCGATACTAGCTTTTGTTTTCGGAGATGGTTATACAAATGTAATCTTTCCGACAAGCGCTGTAATGTTGGTAGGATTGTCAATCGCTGGCGTTAGTTATGGAAAATGGTTTAAGTGGAGTGGTCTTTTACAACTGAGTATTTTGTTGATTACCGCAATTATGCTGATAATTGCTTTGCTGATAGGGTATTAATTTCGATAATCTAAAACATATAAATAATTCGTGTCATTAATGACACGTTTTTTATTTTAAAAAATTTAATATTAATTTATTGACAATAGTGTATGGTATACAGTATAATATTGTCAGGTGGTGAGAATATGATTGATCAAGAGATTTTTAATAATATGAAAAGCGAATTGCGAAGAGGAACACAAATATTAGCTGTGTTAAGTCAACTTAACCAAAATCAATATGGATATTCATTATTACAAAATCTAGAAGAGAAAAATATCAACATAGAGGCTGGGACTTTATATCCCTTATTGCGAAGGCTAGAATCGCAAGGTTTATTAAAAAGTGAATGGGACACTACAGAAAGCCGTCCAAGAAAATACTATTTACTCAGCGACGACGGAAAAACAATATATCAATTATTAGTAGAAGAATGGAAAAAAATCATGGATGAGATGAACAATCTCTTTAAGGGGGATACAAAATGAAAAACTTAATTGAAAGATATGTGTATGATGTAACAAGGAGATTGACGGAAGCTCAAAAAAGTGAAGTCAGTAAGGAATTAACTGCGAATATCGAGGATATGTTATCTGAAGATCATTCAGAAGATAACATAAAGAAAGTACTTATTGAATTAGGTAATCCAAGAATACTAGCCACTAATTATCGTCAGAAACCTCGATATCTTATTTCTCCAGATTGGATGGAGGATTACTTACAAACATTAAAAATCGTTATTGTTATTTTTGCGAGTATAGCATTAGTTTTCGGCCTTATTGAGCACATTATGAATCCGGAAGCCGAGAATATAGTAGGAATAATTTTTGAAGTATTTTTCAGCGTAGTCGGCGAAATTATTCAAAGCGCATTTAGTGCATTTGCAATAGTAACTTTAATTTTTGCAGGCATTTCAGCTTCTCAACAGAATGATAAATGCTTGCAATGGAATCCAGATAAACTACCAGAACTTCCAAAAGAAAATGTCAAAAAAATCTCCAAGGTAGAAAGCATCGTTGGATTAACTTTGTCAGTAATATTTGGAACTTTATTCGTATATTTTATGTGGAGGAATCAAACTTTCATCGGTTGGTTTGATGGCGATAATTTTAATACTGTCAAGGTTGTCTTCTTTAATGCTACTGAAATTGCAAAATTCATTCCTTTATATATAATAAGTGTGTTATTATCGGTTACAGTAAACTTATTAAAAATTAAGTATGGGCACTGGAATTTATCAGTTGCAACCGTACATACGATTGAACAGGTATTTTCTGTAATCATCTTATTTCTGTTCGCTACTAATAGTAATATTGTAAATTACGATTTTTGGATAGAAGCAGCTTCTTATACAACAATTACCGCAGAGCAATTCTCAGAAGGTTTCTCTAAAGGCTTTATAGGATTAGCGTGGTTTGTTTCAGTGATGAGTGCAATTGATATATTATCAATCTGGGTAAAGACTTTAAAACCTAAATTTAAAAGATAATCTATTTAAAGGGTGGACACCACCCTTTTTTAATTTTCATAGTTTCTAGATGCTTGGCTCTTGTTTACTTTTAGTAAAGCATTTGATACAATTAAGTGAGAAATAATAATTTATGGTTCACAAAAAGGGGGATAAAACAAAGATGAAACGTTTTTATATTAAACAAAAAATTTTTGCTATTACCGATCGCTATAAAGTGTACGACGAGTCTCAAAGTGTTTTATATCACATTGAAAGTAAGTTTCTGTCTATTACTCATAAAATGAATTTTTATCGAACCAAAGACTCTATGCATTTATACACGTTAAGAAGACAATTATTTACACTGCTACCAAAGTATTTTATCTCCACTCCCGATGATAAAGATATAGCGACTGTTATAAAAAAACTGACTTTTTTGAATCATCGACTTGAAATATCCTCTGAACTTGGGAATTTTACTATGGAAGGAAATTTTCTTGCTCATGATTTTTCAGTTAATCATAACGGTACGACTGTTCTAGATTTTCACAAGAAATGGATATCGTTCGGTGATGTTTATGAAATTACCATTTATAATGAGGAAATGATTGAGTTTTTATTAGCTTTAGTCATTTTGATTGATGATTGCTTGCACGATGAGAACCGCAGAAAATAAGTAAGTCAATTTTATGAACACACTTCATCCAAAAACAATCTTGATAACTGGAGGAACTTCTGGAATCGGGCTGGCAGTTGCAAAGCTTTGTCTAGATAATCACTATAATATACTTATAGTTGGTAGTAATGAACTAAGAGCTTCTTCAGCAAAAACTGAATTATTAAAGGATTATCCGGATTCGAGGGTTAAGTTTTTCTATGCAGACTTATCTGTTCAAAAAAACATTCATATTCTCGCTAATGAGATAGTTGAATATCTTGAAGAGAAATGCATTAGTAAGATTGATGCACTAATTAATAATGCGGGAGGAGTAAGAGATTTTTTCCAACTTACAGAAGATAATGTTGAATATCAATTTGCTCTCAATCATTTATCTGGAGTTTTGCTATCATATCTTCTTTTACCAAAATTAACAAATGGAATGATTATTTTTACCGGTTCGTACTCTCACTATAAAATGAAGATACATTGGAAAGACTTAATGTATTCTAAAAATTATTTTATTTTTACTGTATATAGACAGTCAAAACTTGCTAATTTAATGACCGCTATAGCATTTAATCTAATTTTAAATCCTTTGAACATTCAATCATATGTTGTAGATCCGGGTCTTGTAAACACTAAAATAGCTAGTAAACATACGACTTGGTTAGTTCGGTTAGTATGGAGTTTGAAACGGAAAAAAGGAGTTAACCCTTTGATTCCTGCACAGACCTATCTATATTTGATTCAGAATCGTCCTCATGATGGTGTATATTTTAAAGATCTCCATCCCACTGCATATAATCCAATAGCAGACAATATTAATGAAGTCATGAGATTATTTAAAATCAGTGAAGATTTGTGCCATATCAAGTTTAATGTATAATAATGCTGCTTTTATCATGAAATTCAGAAAGGAAAACACTTATGGAATTAATTACGCCTAGATTATTATTAAAACCCATTGATATGTCTTATGCTGAAGAGGTTTTTAAACACTTTAATCCCGAAGTCTGTGGGTACATGTACCCTAAACCAGCAAACGATATCAGTGAAACAGTTGCATTTATTCAGATGTGTATGGATAATTATCATTTAGGCAAAGAAATAGTATTTGCTGCTCTTTTAAAAGAAACAAATGAATTCATCGGATGCATGGGGATTCATAATATTGATACTGAATATCCGGAACTAGGCGTTTGGTTAAAAATCTCTGCCCACGGTCATGGGTATGGAAAAGAAGGTATGAATAAGATTATTGATTATGCTAAAGCGAACCTTCAAATAAAGAGTATTGTTTATCCAGTAGATCGTAGAAATATTCCTTCCAGAAAAATTCCCGAATCAAACGGTGGGATTATCGTTAATCGCTATCACAAAATCGGAGCACAGGGAAATGAACTAGAATTAATTGAATACCGAATCCCAGTTAATGAGAATATTAAAATAAATCATAAAAAGCCTTTAATCGTGTTTGATGGCGATTCGATAACCGATACCGGAAGAGACAGATCAAATCCTGAATCTTTGGGAAATGGATATGCACATTTATTTGGCAAATATTTCCCTGATGCTTTGGTAAGAAATCTAGGAATTAGCGGACACCGCTCGAAGGAATTACTTGAAAGATGGCAGGACACACTCGACTTAAAGCCAGATATTTTATCTATTTTAATTGGAATTAATGATATTTGGCATTTTTATAAACATGGTAAAGAATTAGGTAAAGATGAGTTTTTTCATAATCTTAATGCCATTCTACAAAAAGCAAAAGAGCAACTACCGAATTGTAAAATCATATTAGTAGAACCGTTTGTGTTTCCCATTGGGCATTATGAGCTTGCGTGGCAGTTAGATCTAAATAAAGAAATCAAGATTGTTAATGACCTTGCCCATAAATATGATTGTATTCACATCCCGATGCAATCAAGTCTTGATTGTTTTGCACAATCATATCAAATGATTAATATTTTGCATGATGGCGTTCACCCAACAGAATTTGGACATAAACTGATGACAAATGTAATGATAAAAGAATTGAGTAAATTAGTAGAAGATTACTATAATAAAAACTAATTATGTTATATCGATGTCAATAATGACGTCGATTTTTTCTTTAAATGTATTAATTTTGTAAAATCGAGGCAAAGTTCACTTGATTTTTTCTTTTTAGAAGTATAATAAATCGTAAATTGAAATTTAATGTTATTTTGGAGTGTGAATAAAATGTTGCAGTTAAAAGAAATAAAAAAATCATATCAGGTTGGAGATTTTAAACAAACGGCATTAAACGGAATATCAGTTTCATTTCGAAAAAATGAGTTCGTTGCCATTGTAGGGCAGTCAGGCTCGGGGAAAACAACGACGTTAAATATTATCGGCGGATTAGATCGTTATGATTCTGGAGATATTATCATTAAAGGTAAATCAACAAAAGATTTTAAAGACGCAGACTGGGATGCTTATCGTAATAATTCCATCGGATTCGTTTTTCAAAATTATAATTTGATTAACCATATAACAGTATTAGATAATGTTGAAATGGGAATGACTTTATCGGGATTGCCAGCTAAACAAAGAAAAAAACGTGCAATAGAAGTGTTGGACCGCGTTGGATTGAAAGATCATATGCATAAAAGACCGAATCAATTGTCAGGTGGTCAAATGCAAAGAGTTGCAATTGCTAGAGCCCTTTCTAATAATCCAGAAATTATTATGGCAGATGAGCCTACTGGTGCACTTGATTCGCAGACAAGCACCCAAATAATGGATTTGATTAAAGAAATAGCAAAAGACAAACTAGTAATTTTAGTAACGCATAACACTCATATAGCGGAAGAATACGCTAATCGTATCATTACAATGAGCGATGGTAACATTGTTGGAGATTCTAATCCATATGATATTGTTGATGATCCTAATAATAAATATTCATTAAAGAAAACGTCAATGAGTTTTAAACAAGCATTAAACTTGTCATTTAATAATTTAAAGACAAAATTAGGTCGAGCGTTGATAACCGCTTTTGCAGGATCAATTGGTATTATTGGTGTCGGATTAGTGTTATCACTTTCAAATGGTCTTAATCAGGAGATTAATTCTCTTGAGACCGGTACCCTTTCGGACTATCCATTAATGATAAATGAATCTCCAATGTTTCTGCAAATGCGACAGGGAGCATTCCCAGGAATGAATCAAAGTACTGAAGGTCAATTCCCTGAAGACAACCTACTAATAATCACTGATGCTAGTGAAAATTCGTTCTTGCATTACAATAAACTGACAGATGATTATGTAGAATATGCTTCGAAGATTGATCCCAGTTTGTATAACGAAATCAGTTATGGATCTAGTTTAACGATGAATCTATTAAGAGAAGTAGAAGAAGGGGTAGTAACTTCGATAAAAACCAATCAGATTGGATGGTCAGAATTACCTTCGAACGTATCTTTTATTTTAGAAAATTATGATATTCTAGAAGGCGATTATCCATCCAATAAAAACGAGTTATTACTTGTTGTTAATAGTTATAATGAGATAGACGTAAAGTTCCTAACTGGCATAGGATTATCCGAATCAGAAGGTACACTATCATTTTCCGATTTAGTAGGAATGCAATTTAAAATCGTTACGAACAATAGCTATTATGAGTATAATGAATTAAGTGGTCTATATAATGTAACTACTAATCTCGTAGAAGCATTTAATAATTCAACTTCGATTCCATTAACTATAACCGGAATAGCCCGGGTGAAAAAAGATGCAAATGGTACGATAATGGATGAAGGTATAGGATATCTTGCAGAGCTGACTTCATTTGTATTAGAAGATGCATCAAATTCTAATATAGCATTAGCTCAACTAGAAAAGGATACCTCTGTCGTAACCGGATTACCCTTAACTGAAACTGCTAAAAAGACAGAGTTAAGAAAATTTGGAGCTATATCAACTCCTAGTTCGATAAGAATATATCCTGTAGATTTTTCAACCAAAAATGAAATTAAAACATATTTAGACAATTACAATACCGATATAGAAAATGAAGATTTTAAGATTTACTACTTGGATTTAGCTGAACAAATAACAGATACTGTGGGAACTCTTATTGACACTATCACTTATGTACTAGTAGCTTTTTCAGCAATATCATTAGTTGTATCATCAATTATGATTGGAATTATTACTTATGTTTCCGTACTAGAAAGAACAAAAGAAATTGGAATTCTAAGAGCATTGGGGGCGCGCAAAAAAGATATCAGCAGAGTATTCAATGCAGAGACGGTTTTAATAGGTTTTACAGCAGGAGCAATGGGAGTACTATTGGCATGGTTATTAACATTTCCGATTAATAAAATCATCGGAAATCTAGTTGAGGAAATAAACAATATTGCTAAGTTTTCAGGGATTGCTATGATAACTTTGATAGCTATTAGTATCATATTAACACTCATATCCGGATTAATACCAGCGAGAATTGCAGCTAAAAAAGATCCGGTTGAAGCATTACGAAGCGAATAATATAAAGATGATTGACTTGCGCAATCATCTTTTCTTTATTATTAAAAAATGAAAATAATATGTTTAAGTAGATTTAGAACATGTAGAAATTGATAATCAATTTAATAATGAACAATGAAATCGGAATAAAGACAATATCAATAAATTAGGGAATGAAAAATTATAAATTATATAAGATATATATATGCTTAAAAATGAAGAGTCAAATACAAAACATCAATTGAGTAAATAATATTTAGAACATGTGTTATGCAAAAATGCAAATCCTGAATAAATAATTGTTATATAAATATCTCTTAATATTGAATATATATTGGAAATAGTAAAACTATAAAACAAAACATTTTTGATATCAATGAAATGTTAATCTAAAATTATTCTGAAATGAGATAATCATTAAATATTTATATATAAATCTCATTAATTTTTAGAAATATATATAAAAATCAGTCATGATTAAATGATTTAAAACCGCTAAATATAGAGATTTTCAGCAATCAAGATATTATTCTTCGATTATAGTTATTTAATATATTCTTCACATAGTTTATTTCTTTTTTCGGTTCATCATACTATTCGTGCTCAAACTCGCAATAGAAGAGACTCTTTTTATTTCTTTTTTCATTAAAATAAGAGTATTTATCTATTATTTTCATGGTACTTATTCAGATAAAAAAATAATTTTATAATCTCATTACTCCGCTAAAAATAGAGAAAAAGACATATTTTATTTATGTTTTATCTAATTATCTTTATCAAATCAATATTCATAAAACATTTACATTTGATATATATAATTTTATTATCTCATGATATTTTTATTATAAAATTATTACTTAAATAAAAAATATGTCTATATTTAGCGGTCAAAAGGTTTTCAAAAATATTTTTTTAATCAATTATTTATGTATTTTATCTGTAATATTTAGTGTTTTCTTTTATATAGAATAAAATAAGCACTTGATTTGATATATTTTGATTAATGGTTTATAATGTTTATGGTAGTATCTTATAATTTAGTAATATAAATTTTAATCAGTCTTTCTCTTTGTTAATAGATCTGATTTTTCATGTAGATAATTTATTTATCTTATCCCAATATATTTATAATCCTTTTATGATTTTGTACAGATTCGAAAATTCAATTATTTATATTCTTCTTTTCAATGATTATTTTCTTGATTTTTCAATTGTAAACATATATCTTTTTTTTGTATTTACTGTATTGTTTATATATATAACACGTTTTACTTTTAGTTTATTTTCAGTTAGTTCTGATAGTAATAAAAAAATAATATTTAGGAGGTATTAGTATTATGGAACAAGAAATGTATTACAAAATGCCACTGATCGGTGACAAGGCTCCAAGCTTTACTGCAGTAACAACACAAGGGACGATTAATTTCCCTGAGGACTATTCTGGCAAATGGGTTATTCTGTTTTCTCATCCCGCAGATTTTACTCCGGTTTGTACTACTGAATTCATGACTTTTGCGACCATGGCAGATGAATTCAAATCTTTAAATACTGAATTAGTTGGTCTATCAGTTGATTCACTTTATGCTCACATTGCATGGCTAAGAAAAATACAAGAACTTGAATGGAACGGGATGAAAAATGTTGAAGTCAAGTTTCCGCTTATTGAAGATATCAGAATGGAAGTTTCCAATAAGTATGGAATGATTCAACCGGGTCAATCTAACACTCAAGCGGTTCGTGCTGTATTTATTATCGATCCAGATTCAAAGATAAGAACAATTTTGTATTATCCTTTATCCACTGGTAGAAATTTTGATGAAATTAAACGTATCATTATTGCCTTACAAAAAGCAGACAAGGATAAAGTAGCTACTCCAGCTAACTGGGTTCCAGGTAATGATGTAATTGTTCCAACCGCCGGTTCATGTGGTACTGCAAAAGAACGTATGGAAAGCAAAAATGATGATCAATATTGTTTAGATTGGTTTATGTGTTTTAAACGCGAAAAGAAGTAATTCAATATAAAAGCCACTTATGATAATCCACTTCATTTGTGGTTTTTTTGTTTATAAGCAACTTACGAGATACTTTAATAAATATGTGATATATTTTTACTAGGGGGTAATATCAAATGTTTATAAAATATTATTTAGTTGCATTGATAGTTTTTCTTGTCATCGATTTATTATGGCTGGGCTTAATTGCTAAAAATTTATACTCAAAACAAATAGGTCATCTTATGTCTGAAAATGTTAATTGGATTGCGGCTATTGTTTTCTATTTGTTATTTATTGTGGGTCTTGTATTTTTTGTCATTATGCCAGCAATTGAAAAAGGTTCGTGGTCATACGCTCTTTTAGTCGGATTCTTGTTTGGATTAATTACATATGCAACATATGATTTAACCAATCTCGCAACTTTAAAAGACTGGCCAATTTCAATCACAATCATTGATTTGGTCTGGGGTTCTTCACTTGGCGGTTTGGTTTCAATGATTACTTTCTTTATAGTGAGGTAAAAAATGGGATTATTAGTTCTTGATGGAAATCAAATATATAAGGCTTTTATCGGCGGAGCAAAAAGGCTTATTATGAATAAGGCGGATTTGAATCGAATAAATGTGTTTCCTGTTGCTGATGGAGATACCGGATCAAATATGGCTTTTTTAATGCAGACGATAATTGCTGAAGCAAAACCTAGTGATTCAATATCTGATACACTAGAATCGATAGCTTCCGCGTCATTAACTGGTTCACGAGGAAATTCAGGACTTATTTTTTCTGAATATCTTTATGGCTTGTTTGAACATCTGCATGGGAAAGTTACGGCTACTATCCATGATTTATCAGCCGCCTTTAAACATGCGGCAGATAAAGCTTACAAAGCTATTTTAAATCCTGTTGAAGGAACTATATTGACTGTGCTAAGAAAAGTTGGTGAAGCTCAATCTTCTCATAATGATTTTGTAAGTTATTTTGAAGATACCTTAAAAATCGCTAAAAGCGCGTTATTAGAAACTACTGAAGAATTAGAGATTCTGAAATCATCGGGTGTTGTTGATGCTGGCGCAAAAGGATTTACTGTTTTTTTAGAAGGTATACACCATTATTTCGTCACGGGCGATTTTGAAATGGAAGACATTATTCATATTGAAGAAGCTCTAGAAGATTTGCACGTCGAGGATTCAGAAGAAAGATATTGTACAGAAGCATTAATTGTCGATACAATTGTAGAATCTGAAAAACTGAAACAGATTTTCTCCTCAGAAGGTACTTCTCTGATTGTATCTGGAAGAGTCGATAAAACAAGAATTCATATTCACACCAATCATCCAGACAAATTTTTCCTGAAGTTATCTAATTACGGTAAAATAATTGAGCAAAAAGTAGATGATATGCACCGTCAATTAGATGCCGTTAGAAAATCTCATCCAGATATCGCTATACTGACCGATTCGATAGCTGATATACCAAAAGAATTGATGGATAAATATCATATTCATATGATGCCAATCGGTCTTTTGGTAGATGACACCCCTTATTTAGACAAAGTAACGATATCTTCAGAAACTTTTTATCAATTATTAAAGAAAGCAGATCATTTCTCATCTTCTCAGCCAAATCAGAAACAAATCGATAGAATGTTAGATTTTCTGCTAGATCATTACCGCGAAGTACTCATTATTACAGTTTCATCTCAAATGAGTGGAACTTATAATAGTTTTATTCAATATGCAAAAAAACACCCTCAAATAAAAGTTTTTGATTCTTTACAAAATTCAGGTGCTGAAGGACTGGTCGTATTAGAAGCGGCGAAATTAGTAGAGAGTAATTTAAATTCCGAACAGATAATTAATCATCTTAACGAGTTTACCAAGAAAACCAAAATTTTCGTCAGTGTAAAGACATTAAAATACATGGTAAAACAAGGAAGAATATCAAAAGTAACTGGTTTTGCTGCTAAATTAATGAATTTAAAGCCCGTAGTCGGTATCGATGAATTTGGCAAGGGAGAAATAACTAAAAAGGCTTTTAGTTTAAAAGGGAATATTCGTCACATCTTAAAATTAATTTCAAAAAACGAAATTACCCAATATGTTATTGTTCATGCCGAGGCAGAGGACAGAGCTAATCGTTTAGCTGTGCAAATTGAAAAACAAACAGGAATTAAACCTCTATATATTACCTCTATTTCTCCGGTAGTTGCTATGAACGCCGGATTAGGTGCAGTTGCTGTAGCATTAACATACAAAGAAGAGGTGAAAATCTAATGGTTCAGTATTTTATCGGATCATTTATCACTGTTATCGTCTTTTTTACTATTGTTTATATCGTTGCTCAAATCAAAAATAATAATTCAATTGTAGATATGGGATGGGGTATCGGATTTATCCTTATCGCTATACATGGTTTATTAACCTCTTCAACAATTACTCTCGCCGGATATGTTATCTCAAGCATGGTTTTTATTTGGGGTTTGAGATTATTTTTATACATTAGCGTTCGAAACTGGGGTAAACCCGAAGATTACCGATATGTCGCAATGAGAAAAAAATGGGGAACCAAATTACCTAGACTGCAGGCGTTTTTTAAGGTCTTTATGCTTCAGGCTTTTTTTATGATGATTGTCGCTGCACCAATTCACGCGGCATTCTTAATAACTGATGAAGTAAATCTGTTCTGGATAATTCTTGGAATTATTATCTTTATAATCGGATTCTATTTTGAAACTGTTGGAGATATGCAATTAAGAAAATTCGTGACAAATCCTGAGAACAAAGGTAAAATAATGCAGTCAGGACTATGGAAATATACCCGTCATCCCAATTATTTTGGTGAAACTATGATGTGGTGGGCGATATTCATTGTTATATGTTCTGTTCCTTGGGGATTAATATCAATTATCGGACCCGTTTTTATCACTTTATTGCTTTTATTCGTGTCAGGAATACCCTTACTTGAGAAAAAATATAAATCAAGACCAGAGTTTATCGAATATTCAAAACGCACTTCAATCTTTTTTCCTTGGTTTCCAAAAAATAAATAATTTTATTTGAGAGGTGAGTCAATGAAGGTTTACATCGATCCAAAATTTATAGCCCAATCCGATTTTAAATCGATGATTGAAAAATTCCCGTCGGTACTCTTCGTCGATACTCTTGAAGGAAATTATGATATTGAAGTCGCAATGATTCCTTGGCCAACTTTTATAACTGAAGATAATCTTTCTAAATTACCTAATTTAAAGTGGATTCAATTATTATCTGCCGGTTATGACGGGACTGATTTTTCTTTATTAAAAAAGCATAAAATTATGTACACAAATGCTAAAGACATATATCATATCAGTATTGCAGAAGATGTAATAACTAAAATTTTGGTTTTGAATCGGAATTATCGTGTATATTTAGAAAATATGAAGCAAGGAATCTGGAAACCCATTAGAAGAGAACCTGAATTATATGGCTCTGTTGTTGGTATTTTGGGAACCGGATCAATAGGAAAAGAAATTGCAAAACGACTTAAAGCGTTTGATACTCATGTTATAGGTTATCGAAAAACCAATCAACCTGAAATCTACTTTGATGAAATAGTCACCAATCAGGAAGGCTTAAACTATCTTCTCAAGATAAGTGATTATGTTATTGTTACATTACCTCTAAATGAAAAAACTGAATATTTTCTATCAAGAGATAAACTAGAATTAATGAAGAACGACGCTTTATTCATTAATATCGCTCGGGGTAAAATTGTTGACCAGGAAGCATTAATTGACCTTTTAAAAACCAAGAGAATAAGAGGAGCAGGTTTAGATGTGACTGATCCGGAGCCTCTGCCTAAGGACAATGAACTATGGAAGATGCCTAATGTAATTATAACCCCGCATAATTCGTCTTCAAGTCATCGTCTACTGTCTCGATTGACAGAATTAATGTCAATTAATTTGTCTCGATACCTTAATTGTGAGACATTAAAATATTTAATTAAAGAATAATCAAAAAAGGAATTCCATACCGGATATTCCTTTTTTTATTAATTTTTATAGATAATATTATCTTTGGAGATTTAGACGGTTTATTAAATTAGATAACTCTTTTTGAATTTCTTTTGGTAATTTATCTTCAAACTTTTCATAATAACTCTTAATTGAATCGACTTCTTTTAACCATTCTGAGGTATTTACAGTTAATAGTTCGTTAATCGCATTCTCAGAAATTGTTAAATTACTTAAGTCTAAATCATCTGGTTTTGGCAGTAATCCTATCGGAGTATTATACGCATCTACCAGGTTATCGCAACGTTCAAAAATCCATTTCAGGACACGGCTGTTTTCACCGTATCCTGGCCATAAAAATTTATTGTTTTCATCTTTTCTGAACCAGTTGACATAAAATATTTTTGGAAGTTTATCTTCTTTAGTCATTCCTTCAATGTCGAGCCAGTGTTGAAGATAATCTCCTACATGGTATCCAATAAATGGAAGCATTGCAAACGGGTCACGTCTGACTTTTCCAATATTATCTGATATTGAAGCAGCGGTTATTTCTGAACCCATGATTGAACCCATAAAAATACCGTGAGACCAGGAATAACTTTCATGAATCAAAGGAACTGTTGAGGGTCTTCTACCACCAATCAGAATTGCGCTAATAGGAACTCCGTCTTCAGCTTCCCATTCTTTGGCAATAACCGGGCATTGCTTTGCTGAAACGGTAAATCGTGCATTAGGATGTGCTGCAGGTGTTGTTGACTTTCCTTTATACCAATCATTTCCCTGCCAATCTATTAAGTGGTCGGGTGCTTCATATCCAATGCCTTCCCACCATACATCGCCATCATCAGTTAAGGCGACATTCGTAAAGATAGTATTTGTTTCGATTGCTTTCATAGCGTTATAGTTGGTTTGATAAGAAGTGCCGGGCGCGACTCCGAAAAATCCAGCTTCTGGATTAATAGCGTATAAGCGACCGTCCTTACCAAATTTCATCCAGGAGATGTCATCTCCTACTGTTTCTACTTTCCATCCCGGGATAGTTGGAGTTAACATAGCTAAATTGGTTTTTCCGCAAGCGCTAGGAAACGCTCCGGTCATATATTTAACCTTTCCACTGGGGTTAGTAATTTTTAAAATAAGCATGTGTTCTGCTAACCATCCTTCATCTCTTGCCATGGCGGATGCAATTCTTAACGCAAAACATTTCTTTCCAAGAAGAGCATTTCCTCCGTAGCCAGAACCATAACTCCAAATTAATCTATCTTCAGGAAAATGACTTATATATTTTTGCTCTATTGGTGCACAAGGCCATGGTCTGTCTTCAATTCCATTATCTAAAGGATAACCTACTGAATGCAAACATGGAACAAATTCACCGTTATCTCCCAGAACATCAAGGACTTCTTGACCAGTTCTAGTCATGATTCGCATATTAACAGCTACATACGGGCTATCGGTAATGTTAATTCCGATTTTGGATAATCTGGAACCGATTGGACCCATTGAGAACGGAATAACATACATTGTTCGACCGTGCATTGATCCCTTATATAAAGCTAACATGGTTTTTTTAAGTTCAATAGGGTCAACCCAGTTGTTTGTCGGACCTGAATCACTTTGTTTTTTTGAAGAAATAAATGTTCGGTTTTCAACTCGTGCAACATCAGATGGATCGCTTCTAAATAAATAACAACCCGGACGCTTTTCCTGGTTAAGTAAAATAGCAGAACCGTTTTCGACCATTTTATTTAACAAAATTTGATTTTCTGAATCAGAACCATTCAACCACTTGACATGATCAGGTTCACATAATTCAGTGATTTCTTCAACCCAAGCCAATACTTTTTTGTGATTAGTCATGATTTCGCCTCTTTTCAATATCATAATCATAGCACAAATATTTATTATAAAATCATTATACCTCAATATTCATCAAATGAAAATTTTTTCATCAAATTCCTTTTGAGATAATTTGGATTTTTATGAAATGTATGCGATAATGAAGATAATCTTTATTCACAAGAAAGGACTATAAAAAAAATATGAATAATTCATATAAGATTCCTCCCTATAAAATAAAAATGATTGAACCTATTCGTTTGATTGACAAAGAATCTCGCAAAGAAAGACTAAAAGAGGCTGGATATAACCCTTTTAAATTAAAGAGCGAAGATGTTTTTATTGATTTGTTAACAGATTCTGGAACGGGTGCAATGAGTCATTTTCAGTGGGCGGCACTTATGCAAGGAGATGAATCATACGCTGGTTCTACCAGTTTCTATCGTTTAGAAACCGTTGTTAAATCAATAACAGGGTATCAATATGTAATGCCAGCACATCAGGGCCGGGGAGCAGAACAAGTGGTTATCCCAGCGTTATTGAAGCATCCTGGTATGGTTTTTATATCAAACACACATTTTGATACAACCAGAGCTCATGTGGAAATTGCTGGTGCAGTCGCTATTGACTCACCTATCAAAGAATCAAGTGATTCGGTTAATTACCATCCCTTTAAAGGTAATTTTGATTTAGTTAAATTAGTTGAAATAATTGAAGCAAATAAAAAAGAAAACATTGCTGGTATTATTGTAACGATAACCAATAATTCTGTCGGCGGACAACCTGTTTCAATGGAAAATATCCGTGAAGTAAGAAAAATAGCGGATTTATATGGCATTAAAGTGATTATAGATGGCGCTAGATATGCTGAAAATTCTTATTTTATTAAGTTACGCGAACCAGAATTTTCTTCTAAATCAGTTAGGGAAATTGCCAGAGAAACATTCTCATACGCAGACATCTTTTTAATGAGTGCTAAAAAGGACGGTCTGGTAAATATTGGTGGTTTAATTGCAATTAAAGATGATTTTGAATTATTCCGTCAATGTCAGACTAGAATTGTGCCAATGGAAGGATTTCCTACTTATGGCGGTTTAGCAGGAAGAGATATGGAAGCATTAGCAGTCGGATTAGAAGAAGCATTATCAGAAGATTATTTAGCTTATCGTCTTGATGAAGTTAAATATTTAGGTGATAAATTAAGAGAGGCTGGCGTTCCCATCCAATATCCAACTGGTGGTCATGCGGTATTTGTTGACTGTGGATTGATGTGCCCTCATATTCCTTTTGATGAATTTCCAGCTCAGGCTGTTACAAATGAACTATACTTAGAGGGCGGGGTAAGAGCTGTAGAAATCGGATCTCTTCTTTTAGGACGCGATCCATTAACTCATCATAACCGCAAAGCAGATCAGGAGTTTATGCGTTTGACAATACCAAGAAGAACATATACATTTCAACACCTGGAATATGTTGCCAAAACCTTGATCAAAGTATATGAAAGACGGAATACAATTAAAGGATTAAAATTTGATTATGAATCACCGATATTAAGACATTTTACCTCAACTTTTCTACCAAAATAAAAATATAAAAATACATAAAAAAGAACACGTCGACTGTTAGTTTAATGGTCGACGTATTCTTTAAACATGTTCTTTGAATTTAAAATCATTTAGTGCTATAATTATCTTTAAAGTGGTGGTTATTATGAGACTTAAAAAAATTGACAAAACAAAATTAAAAGACATCCTTACTCCACTTCAGTATCATGTAACTCAGGAAAACGGAACTGAACCTCCATTTCGAAATGAGTACTGGGATAATACTGATGAGGGATTATATGTTGATATCGTTTCTGGAGAACCCTTGTTTTCATCTAATGAGAAATTTGAACATGGTTGCGGATGGCCGAGTTTTACAATGCCTATTTCAGAAATTGTTACAAAGAACGATTATAATTTTAATATGGTTCGAACTGAGGTTCGGAGTATGGTTGCAGATTCCCATTTAGGACATGTTTTTGAAGACGGTCCTAAAGACAAGGGCGGATTCAGATTTTGCATAAATTCCGCTGCGCTTAGATTTATTCCCGTGGATGAATTAGAAAAAGAAGGATATGGTGAATTTTTGCACTTGTTCCAAGAAAGAGGAAATTAATGCTATCAACAGTAATACAAATGCAAAAACAAAAAAAATACATACTCTCTGGTTTTCTGTTTTTTGCTGTATTTATAACGATTTATTATCTTTTAGATTATCTTAATGGCGGCTATCAAGAAATGATATCTGATTATGGGTTGATTCTTGTTATCGTCAACATTGTTCTCAATGTTACAATGGCGATTATCAGTTCTACGATGATGAATTTCTCATCGGCTTTCTTGTCATTATCTGGAAAAGAAGGCAAAGGAACTTTTTTTGGGAATATTGCCGTGTTTTTCGGAATGCTCACCTATGGATGTACCTCGTGCGTCATCTCGTTTTTTGCGACAATCGGTATTACTTTATCTGTTGCTGTTCTTCCATTAGCGGGACTACCCTATAAGTTGATTTCATTCCTCATCTTGATAATTGGTTTTGTGTGGTTGGTTTTTGAAATTAAAAAAGGAAAATGTAAAATTAAAAAAATCAACGAATAATTTTTTAAACGAGACAGATAATGTCTCTTTTTTTCTAAAAAAACAGTTATGCCTGTTATTGTAATCTTTACTTTAGTAATTGAAAATGATATACTTCTTTTAGACTTACTAGCTTGGAGGATTTTTATTAATGAAGAAACGTTTGCCGAGAAAATCTATTTTTTTAATTGTGTTAACTTCCATGATAATTGTATTTGCTGCAGTAATGTTAATTATAGAAACTTTGCCTAATCCTTTACCGGAGTATAAAGCAGTTGATGATATTATAGAAACCAATGAAGATACTGCATTAACTGTAAAAGTGCTAGAGAATGATATCGACATTGATAAAGATAATTTATCAATTACTGAGTATACTCAACCAGAACATGGTAGAACTGCAAAAACAACGACAGGAATCAGATATATTCCCAATGTGAATTATTTCGGAGAAGATTCTTTTACTTATACCGTAAAAAACTCTAGAGACGAAACGAGTACTGCTACAGTATACATCACAGTAAAATCGGTTAATGATGCTCCAAGAGCCTATAAAGATTACTATACGACTACTGAGGACATCAGCGCTCTAATTGACGTGTTGGCAAATGATACTGACATTGATGGTGATACTTTAACAGTCGTCAGTTTTCTAGGTCTACCCGATCATGGTACTATTAAAATTGAAAATGGAAAAGTTCTTTATACGCCAAATGAAGGCTATACTGGCATGGATTATTTTACTTATCGCTGTCAAGATACTCAAGGTTCTTCAGATACCGCTTTAGTTACAATCAGTGTATTGCCTAAACAAGAATAGAAAAATAAAACCCAGTTCGGAT